>JADLGB010000141.1 GCA_020849535.1 Candidatus Hydrogenedentota bacterium | reverse complement strand
TCCTGCTCCGCATGCAGGGCATGACTGAACTTAACGCCCCGGTCCGCCTTGACTTGTGCCGGCTGCTTGTACGAGATGCACGCGGCCATGAGCGCGCAGAGCGCGATAGCCGAACTCAGCCCGATGATCCTGTGACGCCGCGTCATGCTCTTCCTCTCCTACGTACGGTTCAGAATTCCAGGGTGTATCCGGCCCGCACGCGCCAATATGGCGAATCCGCGCTGTCGTCCTGCTCGTAGCTCACCGCCAGGCTGATATCCTGGTTATCCCGGAATGCCCAGCGTAACTTGGTGAAAATAGAATAGATATCGTCGTTAGTCTCGATTGGGGTCACATCCCGCAGACGGACCATGAAATTGCTGTCATAATAGACCGTGGAGGACGAATTGGAGCTAAGGGACGCAAATGCCCGGCGGATCGAATTCTTCCAACTCGGCCAGAAGTTGTACACCGTGTACTCGTCCTCGTAACGCTCGTAATGCGCCCCCAGCGTCAAGGACAAATCTTCCCACTTCTTCGTGACGTCGCCTCCGACGGACCACGAGGCGTCGCGGCCTTCAACATCCCACACCTGGAAGGAGGCGGACGCGCTCAAGTCCCAGAAGAGGTCCGTGGCGGAGAGGATGACCGCAACGCGGTTGTAATCCCGGTTGGCGCGGTCCGCATAGTCGTAATCGTGATCATACGCACGCAGCCAGAAATCGGGATACTCATCTTCCACGCGGTGGACCTGCCCTTCCAAAGAGAGCCCCAGCTTGGGTGTCAGTGGCCGGTGGAGCACGAGAAGTATGTCGTCGTACGGATGCTCCGGCCCGAGAATCCGGTAGAAGCCCGTCAGATCGCTGCTGCGGTCGTCTACGCTGCTCATCAACTTCCGGTAGGTGGCCTGGTACGTCAGCTTCCACGACGGCACGTACCCCGTCGCCTGCAAGGTCAACTCGTCGCCCCCACCATCGTAAATATCCACGCGCCCGAACAGCGTCAGATTCGACGTGATCGTCTGCCAGATGCTAAACGACCCGCGCGTGTTGTCGCGCTCCTCGTCCACCTCGCGCGGGTAGTCGCGATACAGCAGGTTGCTGAGGCGATTCCGGATGTAGCGGTCCTCGTAGTCAGCCTCGTCCTCTTCCCAGTACAGGTCCACCGCCACGCGCGTCTTTGCACTCAACTGGACGGACGCGCCCCCGCCCGCCACCGGGTCTTCAAAGGATCCGCTGTATAGCGAGGCCTGCCATCCGCCGAAGACGTACCAGTCCCAGCGCGTCTGGCGCTGCTTGAAGTAGACGCCGTCGAAACGGTTGAAGGCGGGCCCTTCCAGAACGCGTTGCCTGCCGATCCGCAAGGTCGAGTCGCCCCAAAGGTCGTCGATGTCCATGTAAAGGTATACGGGGCGGATGTCCACCTCGGAACTGTAGTTGTCGTCCAGGTCGCGCAGCGTGTTCCACCGCTCATCGTCCGAGTCCAGGTCTTCGCGCGCCCAGAAAAGGCTGCGGAAGTGTAGATTCTTGTGCCCGGGAGGGTCGAGATTGAGCTGTAGGGACTGATCGAGATCAATATCCGACTCCGAGCTGGACCACGTACCGTCAAAACCGGACTGAAACCTGCCGGAAAACCACTTGCCCGCTGCAGCCGTTTCCTCTGTTTCCGAAGCGGGCGCGGCTGCTTCCGGCGCGGCTTCTGCGGGCGCGGCCTCTGCGGGTGGGGCTTCTTCCGGTGCGGCTTCTTCCGGCGCGGCCTCTGCCGGGGCCGCCTCTGCCGGCGCGGTTGCCTCCTGAGCGGCGAGGGGCAAGCCGCATACGAGAAGGGCCGCAAACAACACTGCTCTCAGCAGGAGAACCCCCTGACGGCGTGACAGACATTCACCCTGTCGCTTCCGGCTCATCACCAGCCCCCTTCCGCTTTCTTTCCACACGAGCGTGCGCCTCGTTGTCCGCACTGCGACTCACGCCTTCGCCTGATAAAGCCCACACCACGATTCACGCCAGTCTATGGCGCGGAGAGATACCATGTTTCGTATATGGCCTGCAGACCGGTCATCTGCGCCTCGTTTTCCACATCGAAGATGGGCGACGCCGGAACCGTACCATCATGACATCCCACGATGCCCGCACACGAATTCGGCGGCACGGGATCCGCACCTAATTGTGCCGCAATCGCCGAGTCGATGGGCGGGATGGTCGCGAAGGTATGATCGTGCGGCCCGTCTTCCTGAGCCGTGCGCTCCGTCGGCGGCATGTGGCAGAACGTGCACCGGCTCGCCCCGGTATCCTTCGGATCCACCGGGTGCTTCGTGTGGTCTTCGATCTCCGCGTCTGTCTGGAATCCATCGAACACGTGACAGGAGCGGCACAGCAGATTGTTTGTTGTGGGGCCTATCGTGGTGCTGGGTGAGTGGACATCATGGCAGTCGAAGCAGTTCACCAACCTGTTCGACGCGTGGCCGCTTACAGCGAACTGCTCCACCGTTTCCTGGTGGCACGTGGCGCACACAGCGTGTGCTGCTTCAAACGTGCCGGATGCGGGGTTAATAAGCGCCCCGCCCAACCCCCCGCTTTGCACGTGGGCCTCCGCGCCGATGTGGCATACATCACAGGCCAGACTCTTGTGGGCGCTGAAAAGAAACAGCCGCATATCTTCCGCCGTGCGGCCATTATGACAACCCAGGCAGGTCGTTACGCTGCCCGCGTCTCCAACAACCCCGGAGGGGCATCCCGGCAAAAGCAACCCGGCGGCCGCGGCCACCAGCAGGAGACCGCCCAGTTTCAAGAGCCTAGAACCGCGTACCGGATGGCCAGCCATTGCATAGTCCCCTCAAGCAGTCATGCATGCTTTTGCCTCTGTCATCACAACCCAGCGCCACGTCTACAGGGACGTGGCACGCCGCGCAATCAAGAGCCCCCTGCCCGGCATGTGCGCCTTGCCAACCGCATCGCAGGTGTAATCTAGTGTCTCGCCATAACCCGTGTCAAGATCCATAACGCTATGCGTCCGTGAACTCACAGTAAAGCGCTCATAAACCCTGAATTTGGGAGGCATATAAGCAATTATAATGCCTGTCATTGTTTGGACTTGTTGGCCTCGCCCTGCACCACAGTTTCCCACGTATGCTGCCCGCGTAACCGCAAATCGGTGCCCATAGACTTTGATCTGCAGCAGAGGTGTGCCCAAAACGGACATTTGTGTCTGAGCACTTGTGTCATGCGAGACAGTCCGCTGGTGCTCGCGCTCCTGCCGCTCAGTGGCCTACCCAACACCTCTTGCTTGAAAACTCGCGCCCCGAAGCACTCTAGGCAGACGAATATGAAGATGTGTTGTTGAACCGGCATCCCTCTTGCTTCCACACTGTTCGCCTGGAAGTTGGTCTGCAAGATCTCGTACCTGTAATATCCAATGGCGTCTGAATGAAAGACGGTCTGATTGCCAGCGCTGGCAATGCAGATGTACAGACTCTGTGAGGGCTTCCGCATGTTCAAACGGTTGGCACAATGGGTGGGCGCTTTCTTCTGGCTCCTGGGCCGGAATGCGATCACCGTCTTCGGCGGCACCTTGACGACGATCAGCGCGTTGGCTATCGTCGCGCTGGTTGCCCTCGAGGTGCTGGGAATCATCGTCTCGCCATACTTGGGCATTTTCGCGTTTCTCATCCTGCCGGGCGCGTTTGTGTTCGGTCTGATCTTGATTCCGGTGGGTGCGATCCTCCAGCGGCGCAAAGAACGCCGGCTGGGCATCGAAGCCGTCGCGCGCGAAGGCCACATTCTTCCCAAAATCGACTTCAACAATCCGCGCACCCAACGGCTGGCCGCGATGGTCGTCTTGTTAACGCTGGTCAATCTGTTCCTGGTAGGGGCCACGACCTACAAGAGCGTCGTGTACATGGACTCGGTGGAGTTCTGCGGCGAGGTGTGTCACTCCGTCATGGCCCCTGAATTCACGGCGTACAAGGAATCCCCGCACTCCCGGGTGGAATGCGTGGAATGTCACATCGGACCGGGCGCGCCGTGGTTCGTGAAATCGAAGCTATCCGGTGCGTGGCAGGTGTTCGCGGTCACATTTAACACCTACGAACATCCGATTCCTACTCCCGTCGAGAGTTTGCGCCCCTCCCGCGACACCTGCGAACAGTGCCATTGGCCCGAGCGTTTCGCGGGAGACCGTGTGCGCGTCATCAAGAAGTACTCGGATGACGAAGCGAATACGCCCCTCCACACCGTGCTGCTCATGCACATCGGCGGGGCCAATACGCAGAGCGGCATACACAGTTGGCATATCGCGCCCGGCCGGGAGACTTCGTACGTGGCGTTGGATCCCCAGCGGCAAGACATCGCCATGGTGCGCGTGAAAGAGGCCGACGGAACGGTCGTCGAATACAAGAAGGACGGTGTCGATCTGACCCCGGAAATGCTCGCCAGTTCCGAAACACGCGTCATGGATTGCATCGATTGCCACAATCGCCCCTCGCACATCTTCGAAATGCCTGCGGAAGCGGTGGACAAGGCGTTGCGCCTGAACCGGATCGATCCGGCTTTGCCTTCGGTTAAGAGGGTGGCGGTCCAGGCCCTTGAAGAGGTGAAGGGGGAAGACGGCGATCTCGAGAAGATCGGACGGACCATGGAGACCCACTTCCGCGAAACGTTTGGCGACGCCTACCCATCAAACGCCGCCCAAGTGGAACAGGCCATCAACGAGGTCAAGGCCATCTACGGGCGTAACGTGTTTCCGGAGATGAACGTGACGTGGGGCACCTACATCAACAACATCGGGCACACCCAGTTCCCGGGGTGTTTCCGATGCCACGATGGGTCGTTCTCGTCCGCCGATGGCAAGGTGATCAACAACGATTGCACGTTGTGTCACAATGTGCTTGCCATGGACGAGGAGAGTCCATCGGTGCTGTCTGACCTCGGTATTCAGTAGGGCTGATGCATGATTACAGGACAGATATAAGCGCGGGCGCTATGAGGGGTTGTACAGCGCCAACGTCTTTTCCGGAAGAGAAACGAGGACACATGTGTCTCCACAACTGTGCTCATTTGGCGGCGCGTAGGTGGCCTCGCGGTATTGCCAAGTTCCGTGCATATGCTATAAGTGATTCATATGTAATTGTTTAGTGAAATCCTGGTTGCTCTCAAGATTTGGCATAGAACATGCACGGTTTTCCCGCGCCCCTGTCCCTGATTTGGGCAGGTGCACCGAGTCTAGCCAAGCAGTATCGCGATTTCCGCGGTGTCTGTTAGTATGGCTGGGCTCGAAAGCAGTTGGATCGATCCGAGGCTAGTTGCTGGGCAGGGCGGTGTATGGCCGCCAGGCGCCGGACAGGGATAGAGGGTCTCATCTTTGTGCAAGGCCACGTGGTCAACGGGTGGCAGGGAAAGGGGGCTAATGTGATAACAGGTCGCAGAAGAAAGTACGGGTCTGCAAGTCTGCTCTGTTCACTACTGCTGATAGCAGCATTGGTGACCGGATGCCCAGGTCCTCAGGGGCCTGAGGGCCCTGAGGGTCCCCAGGGGCCCGAGGGACCGCAAGGCCCTCCCGGGCCGAACACCTACGGTGGCAAGGCCCCGGGGTTGGTGATTACAATCAATAGCGTGAAGATTCCGGCGGACCTTCGCGCCGAAGTCATTTTCACAGCCACCGACGAGCGCGGCGATATCCTCGCATTGAACGAGATGTCCGATGTCCGGTTCATCCTCGGCTATCTTGAGGCGCCGGGTCTGGGCAGCACCCTTCGCTACGTGAGTTACATCACGCGTCTGGATGCGGGGGCCACGCAGGGCACGACAGACAGCGCGCGTCTGAACGGCTTGACCCAGCGCAAAGACGGGAAATTCAAATACAAGTTCGCAACGGCGGTTCCGGCCGGATACGATCCATCGGCCAGCCATCAGGTGGCCGGACAGTTCACGCGGCTCTTTGGCGCGGACCAGGTGACCTACCCCGCCAACGCGTGGTTCGCATTTGTGCCGGACGGCGCAACACCGCTCGAGACGCGCGACATCGTCGATACGGAAACTTGCAATACGTGCCACACGCGGCTGGAGTTCCACGGCGGCAACCGCCGGGAGATCCAGTACTGCATCATGTGCCATAACCCCCAGAGCACGGACGGCCAGAGCGGCACGGCGCTGGATATGCCCGACATGATCCACAAGATTCATATGGGTGAAGAACTGCCGAGCGTTTTGGATGGCGAACCGTATCAGATCGTTGGCTTCGGCGATGAGGTCCACGATTATTCCGATGTGGTGTTCCCGCAAGATATCCGGAACTGCGAGGTGTGCCACGGCGAAGAAAAGGCGTTGTTCTACCTCGAGAATCCAACCAAAGCAGGTTGTGCATCGTGCCACGATCGCACGTGGTTCGGCGATCCGGATGCGACACCGGTTGGTTGGGAGGATCACGGCGGCGGCCAGGTGTTCGTGGAACTGCCCGACGATTCGCTGTGCGCGACGTGCCACACGCCGACAGAACCCGGCCTTTCACCCATCATGGAGGCGCATATCACGCCCTTCGAGAGCGAGGACACGACTGGTCTGAAGTTCGAGATTACAGACGTCACGATCTTGAACCCGGCGACCGCCCCGCAGCCGGTGATCGATTTCATGTGCACGGATGCGGAAGGCAATCCGTTTACCGATCTGAACACCAAGTTGTCCTCCTGCAACGCACTGCTGGCATGGCCGGCGCCCGAGTATGAAGACTACGTCAACGAGACGGTGCGCAATAGCGGAAACCTCGTGAACAATGGCGGCGGTAGCTACACGTACACCTGCACGAAGACCTTTACTCCGGGTTCCACGGACACGATTGCCGTGGCGATGCAAGGCCGCTATTCGTTCACCTGGTCCGGAGATGGTGCCAGCTACACCCAAGGCCCAACAGACAACGGTCAGTATCTGTTCCGTGTTGACGGCGGGACGCCCGAGGAGCGGCGCGAGGTTGTGGACGAGCAGGCCTGCAATGTCTGCCACGGCGAAATCCGCGCGCACGGCGGACAGCGCTTCGGGGTCAACCTGTGCGTCATGTGCCACAATCCGAATGAGACTGATGAAGCCAGGCGGCCTGTCGGCGAGATGCCGCCAGTCACCGTGAACTTCAAGGACATGCTGCACAAGATCCATACGGGTGAGGATCTGGATGGCGCCTGCACTATCTATGGGTTTAGCGGATCAGTAGATTTCTCAGAGGTACGCTTCCCGGCGGCGCGCCAGGCCTGTGTGGTGTGCCACGCTGAAGACACGTACCTGTTGCTGCCACCGGAAGAGGCACTACCAGAAGAGGCCCTCTCGACTGTGGTGACGCAAGCTGGAAATCCGGTGAGTGAAACCTTGCCAATTACGGCGGCCTGCGTAACCTGTCACGACGGGCTAGCAGCCAACGTCCACGCCTACATCAACACGGCGCAGGGTGTGGAAACCTGCTCGGTTTGTCACGCTGAGGAAGCGGAATTCGCAATAAGCGAAGTGCACGCAATGACTCCCTAAGACCTAAGACGGCAACCTCCTTAGTTGCTACGTTTCGCGCCCGGCGCGGGGATGACCTCCCCGCGCCGGTGTTTTGTTCACAAGCGCACAGAGGAGAGGAGTGCGGCGCCTTCGAGTACCAAGGCGAGATCGAAGGTCCCGGCGCGCAACATCCCCCGGCGCTCCGCGCCACCCTCAAAGGGGGAATTTGGAGCGCCCTTCGGGCTTTATGAGTCCGGAACCCGAGGTCTCCAGGCGGCCCCAGGCATAGCCGCAAATCCATAGCCATGGTGTTGCGTAATTCCCCCTTTGAAGGGGGGGAGGGGGGATGTTCTTCTGAAGCGCGTTGAGGTGTGATGCCCATTCAACGCGCGTATTCCCCGCCGGACCAAGACCGGCATGTCTGACGTCAGCGCGGCGGCGCGTATGCGGGATTGTAAGCTCCTTGCTCCGCGAACCCACCGAGTTCGGGACGCATTGCGCTCACGCGGGGATAGCTCTCAAACACGTCTCCGTTGCCCGTGAGGCGGGGGTCGCCCTGTTCGGCCAGCAGGCGGTGCAGTTGTTCTGCCAACCGCTTCTTCTCCGAGGACCACTCACTGCGGCCCGCGAGGTTGTGCATGCACTCGGGATCGTCCTTCATCGAAAAGAGTTCCTCTTCGGGACGTTTGCCCATCGCGGCACTGAACAGATCCGGATACTCGGCTCGCTGTTCGAGCAGCAGGCTCTTCGACGGGCCATTGTCGATGTCATGGTACCCGTCTGGATCTCCCGCCGGCCAACGATCCGGTTTGAAGTTGCGAACGTACAGGTAGTCTTTCGTCCGGATGGCGCGAGATGGGTACCCCCAATTATCGTAACGCGCGTGGGTATGCCGCTCGCGTCCCGTGAGAACGTAATCACAGTGCGCTGCTGCGGGATCGCGGAATAAGGTGGTGAGACTGCTCCCCGTCACCGATTCCGGAATAGGTATCCCCGCCAATTCCAGGAACGTAGGCGCGAAATCGATGGAGCTGATCAAGGCATCAGTCGCGGCTCCCGTACGGATGCCATTAGGCCATCGCAAGGCCAATGGCACATGCGTGCCATATTCGTACACGTTAGCCTTGGCTTTTGGGAAGGGCATGCCATTGTCGCCGGTCACCACGACCAGGGTGTTGTCGAGTTCACCGATCTCCTCCAAACGCTTCAAAAGCAAACCGAGCTGCGCATCGAAGTATTCGATCTCTAGAAAGTAGTCGAGCATATCGCTTCGAACCGCCGGATGGTCAGGCAGAAACCGCGGCGGTGTCACTCTCGCAGGATCCTTGCCTGCGCTCACCCCGGAGCCCTCTTCGTAAAGACGGTGCGGCTCATTCGACCCAAACCAGAAGGCGAAGGGTGCGCCGGATGGACGCTTCGTCAGAAAGTCCTCGAAGTTCACGGCGTAGTCCGTGCCGCCGAGACCTTTGAGAGGGAGGTTCTCGGCTTTGCGATCGTTATACGCCGTGCCTGCGGGGTTGCGCGTCCACCCGCCGCCCTGCCAGTCGCCGGGTCCCCAGCCCTTGCCCGTATAGCCCACGTGGTAGCCCGCCTGTTCGAGCAGATCCGTGTAGACCGGGTACGTCTTGGGAAAAATGCTCGCGTGCGTCCCCGCTTCCTCAAGCTGCCAGATGTTACGCCCGGTGAGCAGGGCGGCGCGATTGGGCGAGCACTGGGGTGTTGCCGCGAAGGCGCGCGTGCACAGCATGCCTTCGCGCGCGACGCGATCGAAATTGGGCGTGTTGAGCTGCGGGCATCCCCAATACGACGCGTAAGGCCAGGTCCAATCGTCCGCGATAGCCAGGAGAATGTTGGGTGACCGTGCCGCTTCCGGAGAGGCGGCGCCAACTCGCGGACACGTCGCCGCGGCGATTCCTGTCAACGCGGCGCGTTGGAGGAATCCGCGACGGGAAAGGGCAGTGGGGCGTTGGGATTCTTCGCTGTCGCGGCGATGTGCTGGCATCCTTCGTTCCTCCTGCTTGGCTCGGCCCGGCGGACATTCAGACGATCGTCACTCGATCTTCCATAGACTACCCCTGACTTCAACGCGAAGACTTGGCGCTTCGCGCAATTGGTTCTCGCCTCGGCATGTGTCATAGGAGATCGCGGGATATGCCGTTGCACGCACGGTTCCGGCTTCGTGCGACGCGGACATCGTGGTCTTCTCCGCTGCTTGCATGCGCAGGTTCCCCTCAGGTGACTCGAAGTTCAGCAGGGCGCCGCCCGCCGCGAACGCCGCGTCGCGGTCTCGCACCACGGCGAAGTCCCCATCTGTCTCGATCACGCACTCATCTGCGAAGGCGGTGCGACCTGAGCCCGCACGGATATGGTAGGTATGGCTCCGCGTCCGCAACAACACGCCGCCATCACCGATGAAGGACAGCTCCTGCATATTCGGATCGCTGCGCCACGCATCCCACACCGCGAAGAATGGAGCGTCATTCGTGCGTCGAACGCACAAGGTCTGGCACGCGGGGAAGTCCGCAGTGATGACGGCATTATCGATGGGATACGTCTCCAGCGCGTAGACGGTGGTGTCCGCGGCGCCGGCCATGCTCAGGCGCGACGTCACATCGCCAACGTGCCAGCGCGCGTTCCATGCCGCGTCTCCTGCGCCAGCTCGCACCCGATCGCTGCCGTTATAGAGCCATTCTGCCGGCTCGAAGGTGGAGTCCGCGGTGGCCATGGACAGTTCCGGCGCCGGGCCCGCGTGTTGCAGGGTCCAGTCGTGCGTGGCGCCGCCCTCCACGTGAAAACCGTCCACGATGATGTCTTCAATGAGTGCGACGCTACGCCGGTACACGCTGGCTTGCGGGTAGAGGCGGTCGGCGCGAAGCTCCGCGAATTGGACCCAGTCGCTCGCGTGAAACAGCGCTACCTCGGGCACTTGCTCGGGCTTCAAGGCTTCGCCCTGCGTCTGCGAGATCATATCGACGGTCACCGTGTTGTGCATGGGCGAGAAGGTGCCGAGATTGCGCGTGGTCGATTCGTTGTAGGGGGTGGCCTTCTCGAGGGCAAGGAGCGTGTCCTGCGAGTAGATCAGCAGACCCAATCGATCGGCGTGCTGGTGTCCGCCTCCGGGAATAAGCGCGTTCAAGCCGGCCCACACCGCGTTGCCTTCCCACTCGCTGCACAACGATACCCAGCCGCTCGACAGATACGAGCTTGCCAGCGGCGTGTCGTGCTTTTCGATCGCCGGCGCGCCGTAGAGCAAGGCCACCCAGTTGCGATTCCCATCGCGCAAGGCCTTGTAGTCACCCACTTCCGTCACGCCGAAAAAGCGGTAGCCTGTTTCGGCGGTCACGTAGTAATCGTCCATACCCGCTAGGGGCGCCATGGAATCGCCGATCGTGGGCATGCGGCGGTTCGGCATCGCCATGGACATGAACCAGTGCAGCGCGGCGGAAATTACGCGGCCGCCTTCGCTGTCAGGTGCGGTCAGATCGTATTGAGCCGCGGGAAAGCGTTGCGGGTCCATGGCGGAGAGGTTGCGCGAGACCACGGCGAATTCGCAGAGGTGGGAGAGGGGATAGAGGTGGTAGCCCGAGCACATCTCCCAGAATGCGCCGTCGGGTTTGAAATGCGTCGCGAGCAAGCGGCGCATGCTGCGGTGCTCGGGCAGCGCCTCGGGCGAATAGGCGCCGAATCCGAAGGCCCAGTCGATCAGGTCTTCGCGCTCGAGCGCGAGCGCCGTCTGAACGATCGTACGGTGCCACTGGTAGACGTTGTTGTGGTCGTACTTGTAGTAAGGTTCGAGCATGAGATCATCGAGCATGCGTTGCAGTACCGTCTTCTCGAAGCGCGCGCGCTGATCGGGCGTCATGGCGGCACGCAGCAATTCGTACGCGCATGCGAGATCGTAGAGGACCTTGTTGTCGCCTTCGCGGTGGTAGGTCAGCAACTTGCTCATCTGCGGGTCCGGGTCCCGGCGCGTAGCGAGGGGCTCGATGGTGTCCGCGAACAGCATGAGGATTTCAATGGCCCGCGTCGAATATCGTGCATCATTCTCGATCTGCGCCATGACAGCCATTTCGGTCACGGTGATGCCGGCGTTCTGATAGAACATGCAAACCCAGCCATCGTACATCGTGCCGTAGTAGCGATCCCCAGGTTCATAAATGCCCGCGTTCGTTTCGGGAGAAAAGGACTTCTTGCAGATCGGGCATACGAAGGTTTGGTTCTCAAAGGGATCGAAGGTGAGACGGCAGCGATCCGTGGGACACGAGAAGTTGTGATAGACATTGCCGCACACTTTCGGAAAAACCCGGCGCAGGTCTTCAGAGGAGGCGTCCAGCCACGGCTGACACGCCGATTTCTGCTTATCGTAGACAGACTGCGCCCAAGGTTGCGTGGCGAGCTTGTCGCGCACCTCGGCAAGCGTCGCGTCGGTTACGAGTCCCGCCGGATGCTGCCACTGCACCGCCGCCACCAAGAACGCCGTGAGAATCGTGTGCATGCGCGTCTAGCCCCTTTCTGCAGATTGTCCCACCGCATGAGAATACCCGGAGCACGGCGCACAAGGCCAGCGGCGGACTTTCATTACCCTGGCGTTGGGGCTACACATCCCCCTCGGCCCTGTGGGCCTGCCCCCTTCAAAGGGGGAATTCAGAGGGCCCTCCGGGCCGGGAGGAGCTGAGCCTCTGCAACACTTCTGTATTGTATGATTCCCCCTTTGAAGGGGGTGCCCGCAAGGGCGGGGATGTTCTTCTCAATCTCACCTGTCCATCTGCCGTCCCGCATCGTTATTCGGTTGAGACTTCACACGGAACGCGCTTCATGCGCTAAGCTGATACGAGAAGGGAAAGACCCATGCACGACGAAGCCCTATTGGTTCAATGGCAGGCGAGCGGCGATGCGGACGCCTTTCGCACGCTCACGCAACGCTACGGGCGCATGGTGTACGCGGCGGCGCTGCGTGTGTTGCGAAATCCCACCGATGCGGAAGACGTCGCCCAGGATTGTTTCGAAAAGCTCGCGGGTGCGCGGCGCGCGCCTGAACGTTACCTCGGCCCTTGGCTACACCGCATGGCCGTGAACCGCGCCTTGGACCGGCTCCGCGTGGAAGCGGCACGCAAGCGGCGGGAAGTCCACTTTGCCGAGGCGAAGCCGTTCCAAGAGGCGCACGAGTGGTCTGATATCTACCCGCTCGTCGATGAAGCCATCGACACCCTGCCTGATAAGCTCCGGCGCGTGCTGGTGGCGCACTATCTGGAAGGGCTGACCCACGAGGCCATTGCTGAACGGGAATCCGTCACGCGCTCGGCGGTGACCCAACGCATTCAGCGCGGCCTGGAGCAGGTGCGCGCGCAACTTCGGCGCAAAGGCGTCATCGCGCCGGCCGCAGGCATCTTCGCCGGCATGCTCGGCGAGAACATGGCGCAGGCCGCTGCGATCCCCATCGGCCTGGCCGAGAACCTGGGCCGCATCTCGCTTGCTGGACCCTTGATAGAAGGAACCGGAGTTCTGGCATCGATCGCGTCATTCAAGTACCTTGCTATGGGCCTATCGGTTCTGGTGATTGCCGTTGGCGCAGTCGTCGTGTACAGCAACGTGCAGACGCCGCCACCAGTCAATTCATATAGTGAGCCAGCTGCAAGGGAGGCACCGTCTGCTTCGGCAGGTGTGGCCGAACCGCTATCCTCTGCGAATACGTCTACCGCCGTGCCATCCGGCGTTGGTACGGTGGGGCGCCTTGCGGCAGTCGCCACACCAGAGGACACGGTAATCCGCGGCAGGGTCTTGGATGAGGACACAGGTCACGGCATAGAAGGCGTCACCGTAAAGCTGTTGTCTCAGGATGCACGGGTGGACACCGCAACCGATCCGGAGGGGGCATATCGTTTTGAGTCCATCGCCCCCGGTACCTATCACGTTGCGTGCGGAAGGATAAACGGATACTACGTTCCCCTCGAGCGGCGTGCGGAGACTCGCTCGGAGTACATGCGCGAGGTGGCTCCCGGTGCAGGACAAACACTTGAAGTCGCGGGTTTTCGTTTTGGGCGCGGAGAGGCGTTCACTGGCAAGGTTATCGACGAGGAAGGCCGTCCAGTGGCCGGTGCTCTGGTCACCGGGCGAACGGAAGTCAATGCCTTCCGTATCACCAACACGGTGCCGAGCGCAGATGACGGAACGTTCACAGTAACTGGATTCCCCAGCACGAATGGACTCTATGCGTGGGCGGAGAAGGACCAACTCGTCAGCAGCACCAGCGGCCCTTACTCCATTCCGGAGAACTCACCCAACGAGGTCTCGATTACTCTGTACCCCGAGGCTGTTGTTCGCGGGGTCGTTGTGGACGAGTTTGGCAATCCACTGCCGGGAATGAAAGTTGTCCCTCAGTTCTCGATGGGTGAGGCCTACCGCGAGCGTGAGGCGGTGAGTGATCGGAAAGGCTGCTTCGAACTCACGGGGATGTTCGCGGATAGCATGTGGATGCGTGTGTGCCGCGATGTGGAGATCATCAATGATCCAATCCCCACGCTTGTGCTGGCGCCCGGCGAAATCGTTGAGAATCTCGAGCTGGTGTGCAAAATCGGTGCACTCGAAATCGCCGGAGTCGTCGTTGACATGCGCGGCAACCCCATTCCTCGCGCCCGTATCGAATGCAGAGGCAACGGTCTGGACCTGCAGCCGTGGGCCGATGGAGAGGGGCGATTCACTGTCGGTGAACTGCAAGCGGGCTTCTACACGTTGACTGCCGAACATGAGGCCCATCTGAGCGTCACGCAGAAGGACATCACCGCGGGATCGACTGCGGTACGCATTGTAATGGGCGATCCCATCACCGTGACAGGCCGGGTCATAGATGCTGCAACAGGGCGGCTTGTCATCGATCACAAGATAATGTGGGCGAATTCGCCGGAGTATATCCGGCTCAGCGAACTGTTCAGACCTTCGGAAACAGACGACGGCACCTTTCGACTCAGAATCTCCCGGCTCGGCAGTGTGCGTATCGCGGCCCGGGCGAAGGGCTATCTGCTCGGGTATGCGGATGTCCAGGCGGAGGAGGGCATGGCCCCGATCCAGAACCTGGAAATTGCCTTAAAGGCGCAAGCGGATTTGGCTGGATATGTTCGCGACGCAACGGGGAAGGCAGTGCCCGGTGCGTTGATCTTCTCAGGAGTGCCGGAACGCCCCATGGACGATGATTTCGCGTCGTGCAGAAGCGCGAGGAATGGAAGCTTCGTGTTACCTGCGCACGAACTCGGACACGAGTGCATTACCGTCACCCACCCAGAGTTCCCGAGAGTACTTATTCAGTTGACGTCCGCTCACTTTGCGGGAGAACCTATCGACGTGCGATTTCCCGATGGCGCCACTCTGGAATGCACTGTTCTGCAGGATGGTGTGCCTGTGAAGGCCTTCGTGTCAGCAGTCCCGGCGGCTTATGACGGAAGGAACCCCAGCTTCACGAACGCGCAAACGGCCGAGGATGGCACGTGCACGCTCAGGGGTCTGCCCGCAGGTGAGTGCAGGGTGAACGCTTCACTGCCATCAGAAGCGCAGATGGTAACCGGTGGGAGTATAGAGACTCGACTGACAGTTGAAGCGGGGGCCGTTGTGCCAATTGAGTTTCAGTTCAGGTCAGGAAGCAGCACACTTTCGGGCGTGTTCCAAGGAATCGCCCGCTCGCTTCGGGTAACCTTGGAAATACCGGCAGAGCAGGGAGAACAGCGCTACCATATTTTCCGGAATAGTGGCGTGAAGACGGGCGACCCCTTCGGAATCCCCAATCTGCCGAGCGGGCCGGCAATACTGACGCTCTCTTGGTCCGGAGAGGACGGAGGACATCATATTGAACAGGAGGTCGTTCTGACGGAAGGCGCGTCGACTGAGGTGAATCTTGATCTGGACGCGCTCGCAGCATCCTCGCAGGACGCCCCGTCCGAGCAGTCTTCCGAAGGCTGAACGCGTCTTCCTCTTACCGGATCTCCAGCATCCGGTCGATGGGCGTGCGCGCGGCCTGGATCAGTTCGTCGGAGAGATGGACCTTGTATTGGATTTTCTCCAGCGCGTCCAGTGTGTCTTCCAACGTGATCTGGCCCATGTGCGGGCAGCGGTGGCTGCACAGGCGCAGCATCTCCTTGTCCGGATTCTCGGCGGCGATGTTATCGCCCATGCTGCATTCCGTGAGCAGGAGGTAGCGGTCCGCGGTGGTCTTGCGCACGTAATCGATCATCTGCTTCGTGCTGCCTGACGCGTCGCACAGTTCCAGCACTTCCGGGCTCACTTCCGGATGTGCTACGATCGCCACGTCGGGAAACTGCTGGCGCACGCTGGTGACATCGTTCGTCGTGAACAGCTCGTGCACTTCACACCGCGCGTGCCAACCGATCAACGCCCGCTCCGGCAGGTCAACAGCCTTCTCCGTGTTGGCGATGACAAACGGAATACCCACTTCCTTCGCCGTATTGTGGGCGAGGTACTGGTCCGGCAGGAAGATGATGTGCTGGTGTCCTTTGCCCAATAGGTGCCGCACGACGCCTGCCGCGTTGCCCGACGTGCAGCAGTAGTCCGACACGGCCTTCACGTCCGCGTACGTGTTTACATAGCTGACCACCGGTACGTCAGGATAGAGGCTCTTCAATGCACGCACATCCGCCACCGTCACACCGGACGCGAGCGAGCAACCGGCCTTCTCAGAAGGTATCAGGACGGTCTTTTGGGGATTCAGGATCTTCGCGGTTTCCGCCATGAACTGGACACCGCAAAACACGATGATGTCCGCATCCGTCTTCGCCGAGATCCGCGACAGTTCCAGAGAATCACCGACATAGTCCGGCACGGAATGAAACAGCGCGGGCTCCATGTAGTTGTGCCCGAGAATAACCGCGTTCAATTGGCGCTTGAGCACATTGATCCGATAAGCGAGTTCAGCTTTTAGCTGCAATTCGACATCCGGCACAAACTCCGAGAGCTTGGCGCGCATCCGTTCCAGAGTGTCTTCCTTGGTGGGGGCCTCTTGGACGGCTAAGGTATTGCTCATGGCTCGTGTATCCCTATGTCGCGGAACGAGTTCGCCGCGGGTTGGACTTCGAATCTCAATGACGTCTGTACGCCGGAACCGGTGCCGGAAAACTCTCGTCCGATACACCTTTCCGCACTTCAATTATAACCGCATAGCCTAGCACGCGGATGTGGGGGAGTCAAAAACCGACAGCGTCGAACTGCCAAAGCGCCGCCGCGCCCGTTACGCTCTCTGGGTCTGTGGCGCGGACCTCAATGCAGCAGCGCCAGGATCACCTGCGCGTACAGGCGGTGTCCCATGTCGTTGGGATGGTTGACACCGTTGCCGGTAAACGACACGTATTCCTTGTGCTTCAAAAGTTCTTCCCACATCGACGTCATGTCGGCCACGGCGACGCCCGGCCCCGCCAGGGTCTTCAGGCCCTCGCGATACGCCTCGTAGTGCTCGTATGACGAAGCCGTCCATTCCGGATTACCCGTCATGGTGGCGACCAAGATGAACTCCGTGTCCGGATTGGTCGCGCGGAAACTGTCCATGATGGTCTTTGTATTGGCGAGGTACACAGGCGTGTCCAGGCGCCCCGAGGCATCGTTCATGCCGAACGCGATAATGGCGAGGTCCGGCTTCTCTTTCGCGATCTCCGGTGCGACCTCGATCCCCCACGGCGTGGCCTTGCCCCCCACGGCGAAGTTCTTGAAAGTGACCGGCGTCCCATACTGCGCGCGTAGCCCGTGCGCCACCAACCACCCGAATGATGGCACAAACGGCGCGGCCCCGTTCATTCCGGTGGCGTTTCCGCCCGCCGATATGCTGTCGCCCAACAGGATCACGGTCACCGGCTCGCGCGCGCTCAGCTTGGCGCGGGTCTTGACCAGCTCATTCGTGGCGGCCGCGGGCACGTACGCGCCGCGCTCTTGCCACAGACCCGCCTTATGCGTATAGGTCACCTCGACCTGCTGGTCGTGGAAGTAATGCCCTTCGCCAAACAGCATGTGCCGGTCGCTGTCGCGTTTCGCGGGATACGAGTTCGGCGAGTCCTTGGGCGGGTACAGCTCCTCCCGCGTGCGCGAAAGGATGCGCGAACCTTCGGGCAACACCAGCCCCGTTTTATCCTCCGTCAGGGCGAAGTCCTTGCCCTCGACGTACTGCATTCCGGTGTACGTCTGGATGACCGATATAATGGTTTCCGCGGGAAACAACAGTGCGGCTTTGGGGCGGGTTTCCGGCGTTTCCTGTACAAACAGGACGCTTTCGCCGTGCATCGTATCGCCTTCCCAGATCGGGGCAAGCCACTGCGTCATCGTCCCCCAGGCGGCTTCCTGCGCATTCACCGCCATCAGCCCCCCCACCACCATGCAACACACACACATCGTCAACAGCACTCGCATCACTGCTCCCTCGCTTTCTGTCGCTCGCTCAATGCATCGATATCTGGCTCCAGCATCATGGGGGATAGGCGCTTCAAGTTCAAACCGCGACTCAGACTGAGTGTCCAGAATTTGCGCGTGCGCGGATCCCCATGAGCAGGTATACTGCCTTTCGCAACGTCGGTCAAATCTGGAGGGATACCATCATGCCGAAATTGGGCGTTGGCATCATTGGATGCGGGTGGGTGGCGGAAGAGTACATTAAGGCGTTTCAGCAGGACGAGCGGTCGGAGATTCGCGCACTCGTCAGCCGGAACCGGACCCGCGCGGAGGCCTACCGCAAGAAGTACGGCATGGACTGCGTTGTCATGTCCGATCACCACCAAATGATCGAGAAACCCAACATCGATGTCGTGGCGGTGTGCACGCCGCACGACCAGCACACGCCCTACGTGGTGGACGCCGCCGAGGCGGGCATGCACATCATCATCGAGAAGCCCGTGGCCTTGACCATGGAGGAGGTGCGTCGGCAGCAAGCGGCCGTGCACAAGGCGGGCGTCAAGACCATCGTCAGTTTCGTGCTTCACTGGAATCCGCTGCTCATGACCATCGACGGCCTGATCCGGCAAGGCGCCTTCGGCAACATCTTCATGGTGGAAGTGGACTACATGCACCGGATCTGGTGCGGTCCCGAGCACTGGCTCGGCACAAAGCAACAGGGCGGCACGTCCATGCTGGCCGCGGGGTGCCACGCCGTGGATGCGCTGCGCTGGTTCGCGCGCAGCGAACCGCTTCAGGTGAGCGCATACGGTGTGAAGACGGAGAATCCGCTCGAATATGCGGGAACCACCACCGCGGTCGTGAAGTTCGCGAATGGCATGGTTGGCCGCACCACGAGTTGCTTCGACGCGCAAATGCCCTATGTGTTCAACGTCGGCATCTACGGTACCGAAGGATCGCTTCGCAATGACCGCATCTTCGCGCCGAAGCTCTTTCCTGGACAGAACGCGTTCATGCAGATACCCAGTGTGTTGCCCGACAGCGGCGACGTGGCCCACCACCCGTTCCAGGGCGAGGTCTCCCATTTCCTCGACTGCATTGAAGCGGACACGACGCCGTTTCCGGACCTCGACGATGCGGCCAAGACCATGGCGCTCTGCATCGCCGCGGATAGATCGGTTGAAGAAGGGCGTCCCGTGGCAATCAGCGAAGTATAGCGCGGTGACTCTTCAACACAGCGAAGGAAGTTACAGAAGATGAAGTTGTACCCGCTGCTCGTTGTGAGCATATTCGTCTTATGCGCCGCGTCGTACGCCCAGGAAGTCCGCCCCGGCTCGATGCCGTTCACGGTGCTCTGGGACACGGGCGTGCACGCGTCTTCCCCGTTGACCCCCGGCGATTTCGGCAATGCGGATCGCTGGGAGGTTGTCACCCCAGACGCCGTCGCCTATCACTTTCGCGGCGACGCGGTGGCCGCGAATGATCGCGTGGCCTTCGTGGCGCGAGGGGGATCCTCAGCGATCGAGCTTTACACGTTGGCGTCGGGGCTTCCCCGCTTGAGGGCCCAACTTATGCCCGTCGCTTCGCCAGACCCAGGCCCCGTCACGGCCGCGTCCGTGGTGGAGAATACGCAAGACTTGGTGAAGCTGGCGATCAAGTTTGGAGCGGAGGAGTCTTGCACCTTGCACGTGGAATTGGGTATTGGCCAACCACATGTGAGAACGCAAGCGAGCGGCACAGCAACAAGCCTTCGCATCGACGCGCCCTGTCGCTTTGCCCTGATGCCGGATTTCTTCGCGGACGATATCGTGCTGGATGCGCAATCCATTCCAGTCGATCGTACCGAGCAACCCAGCGAGAATTTCTTCATCCATCTGCTCGACAACGGCAATGCCATGCTCATGACGGTGTGGGATAACCGTGACCAGGACATCTTCGTCAACTTCTCCGGCACGGGCGCGTCCCGTACCCTGCAATCATCCGAGATTGCATATGGACAAGAGGGCAGCGTGTGGATCGCGGCGCTGGAGGATCCGGGCATCTGGCACACGCGCGATATCGCCCGCGAAGACCTGGGTAACGAGCTACCCCTGGCGTGGCAGCCACCCTTCAAGGCAGTCTGGCGCGTGGACTGGCGGCGCACCAGCGGGCTCACCGACAGTTGGGAAATGATCACGCAGAATCCGGATGGCTCGTTCGCAAAACCCGAACTCTTCGAGGATCTGCCTGAAGACTGGGCGGGCCAGAACTGGTGGAGCGACAAGGGAGGCCGATGGCGTTGGAACACCGTCCTCGGACGATACGAGTATCCCTGCTGGTTCGACAAGGAAGGCCGCGCCTTTCTTCAGCCGATGAAGGCGCTGTTCAACTGGACCACGAACCCCGAGGGCAGTTTTCATCCGCTGCCTGAGGAGAGTCTATGGGTGGGTCCTGCGCTTGTCTATTCCGTGGAACGCACTGCGGACACGCCTTTGGACAAGTTCACCCTCACCGATGTGGTGCGCGCTACCCTTGGCGTCGGGCCTTGCCAGTACATCCTAGACGTGGAAGGCCAGCAGACCCGCTTTCAGGGTGCCCCCACCTGCGCGACACGGGATGTCCTCAACGAAATCTACGAGAAAGGCGAACAGGTCGCTCGCAAGGACGAAGTGTCAAAAGCACTCGAAGATGTCATCGCGTTCATCACGCTCATCCGCGAACGCATCGATGCCTATGGAGCGTTTGGCAAGGAAATGGGGGACTATCTCGCGCAGCAAAAACTGGCACGTCCGGAACTCGCGGATTTCCTCGCGCAATTGGAGGTCGCCAACGGGGGAATCGCCGCCGCCATCGAACATCGCCGCGAAGGACTCAAGTCTATCGCCTACGCGAAAGAACTCGCTGACAAGTTCCGGCAGACAGTCGCCGGCTACGAAGGTCCCGACGCGCTGGACCGCTGTAAAGCAATCACCAAGGAATGGGTGGGGATCGGCGATAACCAGGATGAACTGGTCGCCGAATGCCGGGTCGCCGTGAAACTCCTCCGGCAGCAGGCAGTCATGGAGGGAGTCACCGACCCACGCACGGCCGAAGTCGTCAAGGAAATCCGAGCACGGACGCAGCAGATCCTGAGGTCGCCCGTGAGCTACGAAGGAGCCCGGCACTGATTCCTCAGGACCGCATTCTGGTACTGCCTCGCTCTCCGAGCGTGGCAGCATAGCGCGTGGCCGGAGGGTATTGAGTACGGGAGACTCCGGCCACCTGTAACTACTGATTACCCTAAGAGTCTGAAGGTAAGAGTACAGGATTCTAAGAGGAAATCGTTTAGGATATGCGCATACAGATAACAGCGAGGTGCAGCCATGAAATCTAATCGAAGCAGCCGAAGAGAGTTCTTGCGCAATGCGGCGGCCGCCGGGGCAACAGGAATCGCAGCGGGCTGTGCCACGCCGGAGGCACGCGAAAAGATGGCCGCTGTCCCCGCGCCTGCCGCAGTTCCCACGCGTGAGCGCCGTGCCCTGGGTCCGAATGACCGTATTCAATGCGGCTTTATCGGTATCGGCAGACGTGGCGGCTCCATCCTTGAAAGCACGTTGAAACGGAACGACGTGGATGTCGTCGCAGTGGCCGACGTGTGCGACCTGAACCGCGCAAAGGCCCTGGCTGCATGCCGCGCGAAGGTCTCCGATATGCGCGAATACGTCCGCTTCGAGGACCTCTTCGAGAAGGAACACCTCGACGCCATCATCACGGCCACGCCCGACCATATCCACACGCCGGTGATTCTCACGGCGCTCGAAGCGCACTGCGATGTCTACTCCGAGAAGCCCATGACGTTGACCATGGAACAGGCCAAGGCGATCCGCGAGAAAGTCCACGAAACCGGCGCCATCTTCCAGGTGGGTACCCAGCTTCGCAGCAACAACATGTACCAGGCGGCCCGCGCCGCCTTCCAGGCAGGTGCCATCGGCAAGCTGCTCGCCGTGCACGTGAACCGCAACACGTGGGGACAGGGCATCTATGAGTTTCCGCAAGGTCTCAACGCGGAGAACACGCACTGGGATCTGTTCTTGCGCGACACGAAGCCCTATCCCTTCAACGTTGACCGCTTCGTGAATTGGCGCAAGTACCTCGAATACTCCAACGGCGCCGCCGGAGACCTGATGCTGCATCACCTTGACCTCTGCCACTTCATCACGGGCTGTGGCATGCCCGAGCGCGTGATGTCCGTGGGTGGTTTGTACGCGACAGCCAGCTCCGGACGCACCACGCCGGACACCATCAGCGTCATCCTCGAATACCCTGAGCAATTCCATTTCAATTACATCACCGCCTACCTCAACGGACACTATGGGCTCACGGAACGCTACCTCGGCACGGAAGGTACTATCGAAGTCCGCGACATGGACGAGATGTCCATCTACCGGGGCAAGGAAAAGGACGAGAAGGAGGAAATCGTGAAATCGCTCGGGGTTCTCAACGAGCCTCACCTCGACGACTTCTTCAACGCCATGCGCACGCGCGGCGCCACCATCGCCCCCGTGGAGGCCGCCTTCATGGGCGCCACCTGCGCCCACATGGCCGTCCTCTCCGAACAAAGCGGCCAAAGCGCCAAATGGGATAAGGCCACGGAGACAATTACGGTGTAATCAGATTCCATGGCGAGATAGTCGCGGAAATTCGCAGAAATGCATACCAAGCAACCCTGCACCAGGAAGGGCCGCGCAAGGGGGAACGGGCGTCTCGCCCGTGGTTCAGGAACGCCTCAGCCCAAACACTTGCCGTTCGCAGAGAAACGCAGAGATTCATCGCGGCATCATTGCAGCCCCTGTCTGCTCACTCCACCGGCTTGCTCGTCAACAGCCCGATGCCGCGCCCTTTTTCGCCGACGGCGCAGTAGTACATATAGAATGTGTCGTTCAACTCGTTGTACACGAGCGAAATCTTGTGCGCGTATTGCTTGTCCAACCCGGCGGGATGGCCGCCCGCCTTGTAGAGCGGCTCCTCATCCTTGGTCCAATGCAGCAGATCCCGCGAATACGCGGCCATGATGTGCGCACCGCCCTGGCCGACGCCGAAGTAAATCATCACCCAGTGGTCGCCGTCCCGGTACACCTTGCCGTCGCTGCAGAACTGCTCATCATACGAATCCGGGCCGCCATTGCGCACGATCGGGTTCCCCTCGTACCGTTTCCAGCGCACGAGGTCCGTCGACGTCGCCACGCCCATCTGTTCGATGGACCCGTTGGCCGCGTTGTAGAAGTCGTAGAAGGTGCCCTCGTGTTCCACCAGCCATGGCTGATAGATGCAGTCCTTCTCCCATTCTGCCGCGCCTTCAATGGAAAGTATCGGCGTGTCCACGGAATTGCGGTGCCACGTCGTTCCGTCCTCGCTCCACGCGAGTCCCTCCGCACCGGGCCGCAGCTCGTATCCGCCCTGACGCGGATAGCACCCGTACAGCACCCAGTACTTGCCGTTCCATCGCTTCGGAACGCGCGGCGCCTTGAGGTCGCAACTCTGCATGAGCAGGCCCCCAAACGTCACGCCGCCGTGGTCGTAGGCGCCCGGTGCGCCGTAACCCATGACGAGTCCCTTGGGCTCCCAATGCACGAGGTCCGTGCTGGTCGCCAGCGCCGTCTGATATCCAGTGCCGTCGAATCCCGTGAACCACATCTGCCACGTGTCACCGAGCTTCCACACGACGGGACAATCCGTCATCTTGAAGTTGAGCCCGTCCTCCGGCGCGGGCGGCAGCACGTATTCCGGGTAGTAGTGCCACCCGCGAAACTGCGCCGACCACTGTTTGACGGTTTCCAGTGGAATCCCATCAGGCACGCTGTGCGGAGACGCAGGCGCCGCCGGGAATTGCATGCCGAGGATCATCGCAATGCTCACAACGGTGCTCATACGGCGTAACTCCTTTACAAATCCTGAGACTGCTGCGCAGCAGCATACCATGGGCGCGTTGAATTCGTCCCACCGCGAAAAGCACAATGCCACACAAACGACTGAATAGGAATCCAATGCTTGGGATTCAAGCGTGAAGGGGCGGGCGAATGTCAGAGAGGAATCACAGGCCGTTTGGATATGGGAACCCCTGAGTCGCCAGCCCAGGAATCGCCCTCGGGCACGTGGCGCGATTTCGTGGCGCCGCTTATCCTCGTCGCGATCGTGCTGCTTGGCGCCGCGCTTCGCGTCTACCGCATTGCCGACGAGTCCGTGTGGGTTGACGAAAGCGTCAGCTACCCGCAACTGCATCAACCTACGCTTGGCGCATACCTCGCCGCCATCCGTGTCCAGGACCCGCCCATGTCGCCCCTGTACTTCACGCTCCAGTACTACTGGGCGCGCACCGTAGGCGATTCGGTGGTAGCCGTCCGCATGTTGTCGGTGCTACTCGGTGTTGCCACGCTTCCGCTGCTCTATCTTCTCGGCGCACAGCTGTACAACCGTTCCGCGGGACTTATTGCGGCCCTCTGCGCGGCCCTCGCTATACCGCACGTCTACTACGCGCAGGAAATCCGCACCTACGCCCTCGTGCTGCTGCTGTCGGTGACGTCCATGTATTTCCTGCTTCGCGCCCTGCGCGGTTCACCGGGGTGGTGGCCATTGCATGCGCTCTGCAACGCATTGCTCCTCGCCACGCACATCTTCGGGGTGCTTCTACTCTTTGTGCAGGCGCTCTTCCTTCTCGCCACCCACGCGAAGCGTTGGAAGACCTTGCTCATGTGGGCCGCCGTGCATGCCGCGATGTTAGTGCCGTACGCGTTGTATCTCAACAGTCTCCGGGGCGAAGCACTGAGCCACTCCATATCGATGATTCCGATTCCGTCGCTGCGCTGGTTGTTGAACACCTACTGCGTATATTACACCGGGCTCGAACCCTGGGGCGGACGCCTCCCGGATGGGTATGGGCCCGTGTATGCGGTCGCCGCTCTAATGCTCGTCGCCCTCGTGGCGTGTTTCATCGGCACACGCAAGCAAGAGTTGCTCACTTCGCGGCGCGAAGCATTCGTACTGCTCTCCCTCTGGTACCTCGTGCCCCCGCTTGTCTTGTACGTAGTATCATTTTGCGTCACACCCTGCTTCGTCGAGCGCTACGCATTGTCCTCATCCTTTGCCCTCTACTTGCTCGCGGGCGGCGTGTTCACGCTGTTCAATCGCCCATGGTGGACCGCCGCTGTGCTATGTGCGCTGGGTGCTGCGTACACGATTGCCCATATGGACACGGAGCGGCCCTACAGACTCGACTACCGCAAGGCCGCGCTGGTCCTGCAGGCGTCCGCGCGAGCGGACGAGCCCGTCATCGGCTGGAAGGAAGTGGGGGAGAGCCTCCTGCAGCCATACCTCGCTGCGCCACTCAAAGACCGCTTCACGCACGTCGAGACCAATGAAGAATTACTGCGCGAGGTCGATGCGCGGGTCCGTCCGGGCAGCACATGCTGGGCCATGGTCTACGACGGCCCCGCCGGGGATCCGAGGAGTGACATCGAAGCGCAACTCCGCGCGAAGGGTCTGCGCTTCCACCGCACGTCACTCGCCGGGCTTCGGCGGCTGCATATCTACCAAATCACGCGCGATTAAGCGCTTCGGTTGCGGCAGCACCGCCGCCGCAACGAAGAATCGGACGGATCGGACGGATCGGACCGCGATTCCTGCCTCGTCCCATGCTTCCCATGCGCTCACCGCGTCCACTGTGTCCACTGCGTCCACAGCGCACCGATCCATCCGATTCTTCCCCGAAGAATTAACCCCTTGACATAAAGTTAGTCTTAGCGTAATATATTATCTAAGGTTAAAATAGTTCATCGAGGTTTATTTCCCGTGCCCGGCAAACCCAATCTCGTGTCCATCAGCGCTAGCCAGGAGGACTACCTCCTGGTCATCCTCCGCCTCGTGCGCGCCGGACGCGTCGCCCGCTCCAAAGACATCGCCGACGCCGCGGGCGTCAAACCCTCCTCGGTGACATCCGCCCTGCGGCATTTGGCCGCAGGGGGATACATCCATTACGACCCCTACAGCTATGTCACTCTGACGGAGGCCGGAATCAAGCTGGCCTCGGATTTGGAGCAGCGCTACACGCTGGTCCTCGAGTTTCTGGAACACGTATTAGGCATCGAAGCGGGTCCGGCCTCGGCCAACGCCTGCCGGATGGAGCATGCCATCGATCGGGAAGTTCGCGAACGGCTTGAGCAATTCCTTGGGTTCCTCAACTGCCAGGAAGGTTTCCTGGAACAATGGACACGGTACAGACAAAAATGACTACTCAATTCTTGAAGACAATGCTTCTCACATGTGCAGCAGGTTTGTTTGCGTTCGGTTGCGGCGGGGCTCCGGCGCCTGCCGTGGCCGCGGGTGGCGGCATCGCTCACACTGGACCGCTGAAGGTGACGGCCACCATCGGCATGATCGCCGACGTCGCGAATCAGATTGCGGGCGAACATGCCGAGATTACCGGCCTCATGGGCCCCGGCGTTGACCCGCATCTCTACAAGGCCACTCGTGGCGACTTGGACAAGCTCACTGGCGCGGACCTCATCCTGTACAACGGCCTTCACCTCGAAGGTAAGATGGCCGACGTGCTGGTACAGATGGCCCACAAGGTGCGCACGGTCCAGGTCACCGACGGCATCCCGCAAGACCTGCTGCGCGAGCCTCCCGAGTTCGCGGGACAATTCGACCCGCATGTCTGGTTCGATGTGTCCCTCTGGGCGCGTGTGTCGGACCGTATCCGCGATGCCCTCATCGAAGCGGACCCCGCAAACAAGGCCGACTACGAAGCGAATGCCGCGGCCTACCGCAAACAACTGGAAGAACTCGACGCCTACGCGCGCGAACAGATTGCCACGATCCCCAAGGAGCAGCGCGTCCTGGTTACCGCCCACGACGCCTTCGGCTATTTCGGGCGCGCGTACGACATCGAAGTGATGGGACTCCAGGGTATCAGCACAACCGCCGAGTACGGCCTGCAAGATCTGACCCGGCTCGTGGACATCATCGTACAGCGCAAGATCAAGGCCGTCTTCGTGGAATCCTCGATATCGCCGAAATCCATCGAGGCCTTGGTACGTGGCGTACAGGACAAAGGCGCCGAAGTGAAGATCGGCGGCCAGCTTTTCAGCGACGCCATGGGGCAGGCGGGAACTCCCGAAGGCAGCTACCTCGGTATGGTGCGCCACAACGTCGACACTATCGTTGGAGCACTCAAATGACCCTCACCTCCAGTGCGCCAGTGGCCCCCATCGAAGTGCACGACCTTACGGTCGCGTACCACCACCGCCCCGTCCTGTGGGATGTGGATGCCGCCTTCCCGGAGAGCAAGCTCATCGCGGTGGTAGGCCCAAATGGCGCGGGCAAGAGCACGCTGATCAAGGCCATTATGGGCTTGGTCCCGCTGGCCTCGGGCGAGGTTCGGGTGTTCGGCAAACCCGTTAACGAGACGCGCCGTCTCGTGGCCTACGTGCCGCAACGCGAATCCGTGGACTGGGATTTCCCGACGACCGCGCTCGATGTGGTCCTTATGGGGCGTTACGGACACCTCTCCCTCTTCGGGAGGCCCCGCAAGCGCGACCGTGAGATTGCGCGCCAATCCCTGGAGAAGGTCGGCATGCAAGACTTCGCACACCGGCAGATCAGCCAACTATCCGGCGGCCAGCAGCAGCGCGTGTTTCTGGCGCGCGCCCTTGCCCAGCAGACCAGGGTCTATCTCATGGACGAGCCCTTCGCCGGAGTCGATGCCGCGACCGAGAAGGCCATCGTCGCCTTGCTCCAGGAGCTGCGCGCCGAGGGATGCACCGTAGTCGTCGTGCACCACGATCTCCAGTCCGTTCCCGAATACTTCGATTCCGTCATGCTCCTCAACCTCCGGCTTGTGGCCTTCGGTGATGTGGAATCAACCTTCACCCCCGAAAATCTTCACAAGACCTACGGTGGACGCCTCAACCTGCTAACCGAAGTGGGGGAGAAGCTGCGCCGTCAGGAATGGAACGCGCGCCAGTGAACGACACCACCGAGAGTCTAACGATGGCCGCGGGTGCGCTCCCGCCTTGGCTTTCCTTTTTCACATTGCCGAGCATCAACGTTCGGCTCGTCTTGGCGGGCTGTATCCTGCTTGGTCTCTGCGCCGGGGTGCTGGGTTGCTTCACCTTTCTGCGCAAGCGCGCGCTGCTGGGCGACGCCCTGTCCCACGCGGCTCTGCCCGGCGTATGCACGGCCTTCTTGCTGACCGGTACAAAGGATCCGCTCATCATCTTGGCTGGCGCCGCCGTCTCATGCTGGCTCGGAGCCATCTCGGTCGATCTGATCACCCGCTACACGCGTTGCAAGGAGGACAGCGCCCTCGGCATGGTGTTATCCGTCTACTTTGCCGTGGGCATTATGCTCCTGACGTCCATCCAGCACAGTGGCAACGCTGCTCAGTCAGGCCTGGACAAGTTCCTCCTGGGCAAGGCCCCCAGCATGCTCGATCGCGACGTGTGGACGCTCTCGATCCTGAGTGTCATCATCCTGGGCGCGGTCACGCTGGCCTACAAGGAGTTCAAGATCATCAGCTTCGACCCCGGCTTCGCGTTGACGGTCGGCCTGCCCGTCCGATTGCTCGAAATCGTTCTCGCAACGCTTATCGTCATGGCGGTCGTCGTGGGCATTCAGGCCGTCGGTGTGGTGCTCATGTCCGCCATGCTCGTCACGCCCGCCGCCGCCGCGCGCTACTGGACCGACCGCTTGGGCATCATGGCGATTCTCGCCGGTCTCTTCGGTGCCCTCAGTGGCGCGGCCGGCGCCTACATCAGCTATCTCGGACCCGGCATGCCCACCGGGCCCTGGATGGTCATCGCGGTGACATCGCTGTTCGCAATCTCACTGCTCTTCGCGCCGTTGCGCGGGTTTGTGCCCCGCTTCAACCGTGTTCGGCGCACGCGCAAGAAGACCGCACAGGAGAACATCCTGCGCACCCTTTACGTGTTAGGGGAGAAAGAAGACCGCCTTGACGCGCCTTGCTCCGAGACGGAATTGCTCAAGTACCGCCCCATGCGGGCGGGCGCCTTTCACGCCACGCTCGCGCAACTGGTCCGGCGCGGTCTCATCACTGAATCGCCCGCAGGCTGCTTTGCCCTGACTACGCAAGGCGCCGAGAAAGGCGCCCAATTGACGCGGCTCCACCGCCTCTGGGAGCTGTATCTCGCGACTAAGCTCGATCTTGCGCCCGATCACGTGCACGACGACGCGGAAGAAATCGAACATATCATCACGCCAGAATTGGAGGCGCGCCTGACCGCCGCGCTCGCGAATCCCGGCGAAGACCCGCATGCCCGGCGGATCCCCGAATCCCATGCCGCGGCCCAAATGGGAGGCCAGTCATGAGCGACGGATTCTGGATTGTCCTCATCGGTGCGCTCGTGGCGGGCTCCTGCGCTCTTGTGGGGTGCTTCCTCGTCCTGCGGCGCCAGGCGCTCATGGGAGACGCTATCAGCCACGCCGTCTTGCCGGGCATCGTGATCGCTTTCCTCATCACGCACAGCAGGAACACTCTGCCCATGCTCATCGGCGCGGGTGCGCTCGGTCTGTTCACGGCCTTTCTTACCAGCGCCCTCGAGCGCCACGGCCGCCTGCAAGCGGACGCCTCCCTCGGCGTCACCTTCACCTGGCTGTTCGCGCTCGGCGTCATTCTCGTTTCCGCATTCACCGGTCATGTGGATCTCGACGCGGAGTGCGTCCTGTATGGCGAGATCGAGTATGCGCCCTTGTACCGGGCATTCTGGGGAGAGATAGACCTGGGGCCACGCGCCTTCTGGGTGCTTCTGGGTGTCACTCTGGCCAATGTCCTGTTTGTCACGTTGGGATACAAACAGCTCAAACTCTGTGCCTTCGACCCCGGCCTTGCGGCCGCCGTCGGCATCAACGCGGCCCTCTGGCACTACCTGCTGATGGCGTTTGTATCGATCACGACCGTTGGGGCGTTCGAGAGCGTCGGCGCCATTCTAGTCGTGGCACTTCTAATCGTTCCCCCGAACACCGCCTATCTGCTGACGGACCGCCTGTGGGCCATGCTCACGCTCTCCGTTATCCTGGGCGCCCTCAGTTCCGCCGGAGGCTACCTCCTCGCCTCTGCCCTGGACAGCTCGACCTCCGCGGCCATCGCCGTGGTCAGTGGCATGCTCTTCATACTGGCAGCGCTCTTTTCACCCGCTCACGGCGCTGTCCCTCGCTACCTGCGCCGCAGGCGACTGCTTGCATCCGCCGAAGCGCTGGCCGACTGAATCGTCATAGAAAGTCTTCCTGCAATCCAAGGACGGCAAGAAAGGAGGAACCACGATACGCAGGGCAAGCGCGTGTGGCACAGGCGCCCTCGCCTGTGTCTTTGTCGGAATGGCGGGGGCTCTTGTGAATGACCGGGAACGATCGCAGGCTGTCCAGAACAGAAAGCAACTACCCCGCCGTGCTTCCGGTGCGGTAGCCTGAGAGGTCGAGCGTCACGTAGCGGTAACCGGCCTCGGTGATTGCCGCGACGAGCGCTTCCCGCACGGCCGGTTCTACCAAGCGAGAGACATCCTCCTGATCGACTTCGATTCGGCAGAGGTCCCCGTGGTGGCGCGCCCGGTACTGGTGAAATCCCAGACGCTTCAAGGCCTCTTCTGCTTGTTCGATCTTCTTCAAATCTTCAATCGTTACGCGTGTACCCACGGGAAAACGAGAAGACAAACACGCAAAGGACGCCTTGTCCGCCGTCGGCAACTTGCGCCGCGCGCTGAGCACGCGGATCTCCGCCTTAGTCATGCGCACGTCGACGAGGGGCGCAACAACGGACAACTCCTTCGCGGCACGCGCGCCGAGGCGCGTCGGATCGACGAGGTCGTCGGTGATCTCTCCGTACGCGAGGACGGCGATACCCGTCTGCTCCGCATAGGCGCGCATCTTGCCAAAAAGTTCCGTGCGGCAGTGGTAGCAGCGCGTGCCATCGTTGGCGAGGTAGGCATCGTTGTCGAATTCGTTGGTGAAGAGAACATCAAAGTTCCAGCCTCGTTCCTTGGCGAGGTCCTGTGCTTCGCGCACTTCAGAGCGCGGGATGCTTGGGGAATCGCCTAAGAGGATGCGCGCCTGAGACCCAAGCACATCGTGCGCCACGTCGGCCAGGTAGCTTGAGTCCACGCCCCCGGAATAGGCCACGGCAAGCCCTCCGTACGATGCGATGAGGGTCTTGAGCCGCTCCTCTTTTGCGAGCGCGGTCTCTTCCAATAGGGCAGTGGCGGTATCCATAGAGCCTTACGGCGCCACGAGGGCGTCTTTGTCAAGAGTTCCGAGGGTGTAGTCTCCGGCAAGGCGCTCCAACGTGACGCTACGCACCTCGTTTGTTAGTTGTTCATTGGAACGAACGGCGACCCGGATGTAATTCCCCGTGTAGCCGGTCCAGTAGTCATTCTCCTCGTGTTCAAACAGCACATTGACCCGCTGGCCGAGGCGTGCCTCATAGAAAGCGCGACGCTTGGCATCGCTGGCACGTCGAATAAGTGCGCTACGGCGATTCTGCGTGGCGGTGTCGACCTTGTCCGGGTAGCGGGAGGCCGCGGTGCCGGGCCGCTCGCTGTACTTGAACACATGCGCGTAGGCCAGCGGACTCTCCTCGAGAAGGCGCAACGTCCCCTCGAATTCGCTGTCGCCTTCTCCGGGAGTCCCCACGAGGATATCCGTGCCCAGGCAGATCCCCGGCACCGAACGGTGCGCGTGCCAGATGAAATCAAGATAAGCCTCGCGCGAGTAACGGCGCTTCATCAAATGCAGAATCTTGTTGGACCCCGACTGCAAGGGCACATGCAGGTACGGCACGAGAGCGTGATCTTCGCAGTTCATCAAATCGAAGAGGCTCTCTGGAATTGTGGTCGGCTCGATGGAGCTGATGCGAATGCGCTCCACGCCTTCAATCTCGTTAAGCCACTCGACCACATCGACGATCGTCGCCTCTTCGTAGGCGTAGGTTCCCACGTTGACTCCGGTCAGCACGATTTCCTTCGCGCCGCGCTCGACCAGGCTGCGCGCCTCCTGCACGAGGTTGTCCATTGATCGGCTCCGGGCCCGGCCGCGCGCAAAGGGGATGATGCAGAAGCTGCACATGAAATCGCAGCCATCCTGGATCTTGAGGTTGGCGCGGCGGGTCAGCGGCGCATCGCCAGTGATCTCGATGGTGAAGTCGTCGCGCTCGATGCGGTCGCGGACCACAAGAGGCGTGTCATTCTTGCCTGCCGCCACATAGTCCAGCACGTTCAGCTTTTCCTGGTTGCCCACGATGAGGTCCACGCCTTCAATCTCCGCGAGTGTCCGGTATCCCATCTGGCTGTAGCATCCGATGACCGCGGTATAGGCGTGGGGATTCTTGCGGATGAACGAGCGGACCAGTTGGCGGGACTTGGAGTCGGCCTCGCCGGTCACCGTACAGGTATTGATGATGCCAAGATCCGCGTGTTGGCCGAAGGGAACGACCTCGTAGCCAGCGGCCTCAAGCTGCTCCGCGATCAGAGCGGACTCGGACTGGTTGAGCCGGCACCCCAGCGTGTGGACGGATGCCTTCTTGGTTTCGCGTGTCTGCTGTGGTGAACCGTTGTGCATGAGTCTCATAACCGGGGCACGGGGCGCCTACTTTTTCGGCGCGGCGGTTTCTCTCCGGATCCACTCCGAGAGGAGACGCACGCCATAACCGGTGGCGTGCTTCGGATCCAGATAAGGCACGTTCTTCACACCCCACGCCGTGCCCGCGATATCGATGTGGGCCCACGGCGTGTCTTTCACGAACTCCTTCAGGAAACAGCCGCCCATAATGGCGCCCGCCTCCTTGGGAGGACCGATATTGCTCAGATCGGCATGCGTGCCTTCAATCAGTTTGCCATAATCATCCCATAGGGGAAAACGCCAAATGCGCTCACCCGTCGCGTCAGCGGCGCCCTGCAGAGTGGAAAATACTTTGTCGTTGTTTGCCATGACGCCGGCCGCGTGATGCCCAAGCGCCACTACGCAGGCCCCCGTGAGGGTCGCGAGATCCACAATGACGTCCGGCCGGTAGGTGTCCACCGTGTACGTGAGCGCGTCGGCCAAGATCAGCCGGCCTTCAGCATCCGTGTTGTTCACCTCGATGGTCTTGCCATTGTACGCGCGGACCACGTCGCCGGGGCGTTGCGCGCGGGACCCGATGACATTCTCCACGGCGGGTGCGACACAAACCACATTCACCCGCGGCTTAGTCTGCACGACGGTGCGCATGGCCCCCAGCACGGCCGCCGCCCCGCACATGTCGTACTTCATCTCCTGCATTCCTTCGGCAGGCTTGATGCTGACACCGCCGGTATCGAAGGTGATGCCTTTGCCCACCAGCGCCAGCGTGGGCAGCTCGGGTCCGCAATGGTACGAAAGCAGGATCAGCTTCGAGGGCTGGCTGCTGCCGCGCGATACGCCGAGCAGGGCATTCATTCCCAGTTCGGACATCTTGCCTTCGTCCAGGAAATCGTACGCGCACCCGTAATGGTCGGCAATGCTCTTGGCTTCGTAGGCGAGCTGCGCGGGCGTCAGGTCGTTGGACGGACGGTTCGCGAGGTCGCGCGCCCAGTTGGCGTTCTCGCACACAGTAGCCGCGTAACGGCACTCAGCCTTCAGCGCCGCACCTTGCGCCTGGTCAGTGCATAGAACCCCGACACTGGCGACGCTTCCACTGAATGCGTCCGAAGGAATCGATTTGAACTTATCGAAACGATACTGACCCAGGCAGACGCCTTCTACAAAGGCATTCGCGGGCCAGTCGCACGCTCCGGCGCATTCGAGGATCAGGCGCTCGATGCGATCGCGCCGCAGGAACTCGACGGCCTTGCCGCCTGCGCGGCGCAGATTCTCCGCAGTGCAGGTTCCCGGTTTGCCGATTCCCGCGAGCAGCACGACAGCGTACGAGTCCGTAGACGAGGGAAGTGCGTAGACCTCTTCCGCTTTGCCCTTGAACACGCCCGACTCTTGGAGACGGACAATGGCCGCGGCTTCTTCGCCGGTGAGTACCGACGAGACGGGACCTGCGACATCCGTCACGGGTATCACGAGCGCGGTACGCACGGTGCTGGCCGGCAGATCGCCCGACAGAATGAGGTCGAAGTCCATCAGAAGTCCCCCCGAATAAGGTGAGTATCGCTATGGATCGCGCGAAGGTATCCGCGCCTATGCATGAATGCCGAGCAGCCGTTCCGCGGCGGTCGCGGTCTGGTCGATGAGCGTGGCGATCGTCATGGGCCCGACGCCGCCCGGAACCGGCGTGATCATGCTGGCACGCGCGGCCGCGGGCGCGTAGTCCACGTCGCCCACGTTGCCTTCATTGTATCCCGCGTCCAACACGACGGCCCCTTCCTTCACCCAGTCGCCCTTCACGAAGTTGGCTTTGCCAACGGCGGCCACGAGGATGTCGCCTTGCCGCGCGATATCCGGCAGGTCCTTCGTGCGCGAGTGGCAGATGGTCACGGTGGCGTGGCGCGCCAAGAGCATCATCGCCATCGGTTTGCCCAGGATCGGACTCCGGCCGATGACGACCGCGTGCTTGCCCTTGATCTCCACCTTGTAGTGGTCGAGCAAACGCATCATGCCCTCGGGCGTGCACGAGCCGAATCCCGGCAGATCAAAACTCGTCGTGCCGAAGCTGTGGATCGTGACACCGTCCACGTCTTTCGACGGCGCGATGGCTTCGAAGGCTGCGCGCTCGTCAATCTGCTTGGGCACAGGGTGCTGCAGCAGGATGCCGTGGATAGCCGGGTCGGCGCTGAGTTCGGCGATCCTGGCGACCAGCTCGGCGGTCGTCGTGGTTTCCGGCATGTCCATCCGGAGCGACTTCATGCCCACGGCTTCGCACCGCTTGCATTTCATCTTCACATAGGTGGCCGAGGCCGGGTCACTGCCCACCAAAACGGTTGTGAGACAAGGCGTTACGCCGCTGCGCTCCACAATGGCCCGCACCCGTTCCGCACACTGTTCCAGGATCTGCTGCGAGACGGTTTTGCCGTCCATGATAATAGGTTGAGTAGACATGGCCGGGATTATACCGATCGCGTAGCGAAGATGTGAAGCATGAGGACGAAGCCCTGCGCGCATCTCCAGTACTGCGTCCGTCGCCACACCTTGGACAAGGCAGTGGAGCGGGTGACGGTGAGGTATGCGGACTAAGCGGGTGTCCGGCGGTGGTGCGTTGAAAGGAAGAGGCGGGGTGGTTATGGCACCCCGCCTCGTGGCCGGACGGCCCGGCTGCGAACCGTCCGACATGCAGGAGCGTATGGACATTGGATTCGGACGGGGACCGTTACAAAGTGCGATCTCCCGCCGACTCCGGCTGGTACAGAATCTCTTTCACCTGGAGACGCCGCACGCCACGCGGCGCCTGCCATGCGAACACATCGCCGACGCTGTATCCGAGCATCGCGGTGCCGATCGGGGCCAAGACGGACACCCGGTGCCGCTGGGGATCGGCCTCCGCTGGAAAAACCAAGGTATAGACCATTTCGGAACCGCAGTCGCAATCGCGAAGAACCGCTTTGCTGTTCATGGTGATAACGTCGGAAGGAACCTCGTCCGGATCCACGACGCTGGCACGGTCCAACTCTTCTTCGAGCACGCGGAGGTAGCGCTCGTCTTCCCGGCCAAACTCGCGGGCCACGTTGACCAGTTCGCTCAAGCGGCGATGGTCGTGCTGGGTGACGTATATCTGTTTCGTTCTCGTAGCCATATCCACCTGCTCTTTCACCTCTCTGAGGAATCGGGCCTGTGCGGAAGACGCGGACGGAAGCGGGGGAACGAGTCACCTCCGTCCGCGCGTGCGCGCAGGGTATGTCTCAGGCGCCGTTTGCTGCGGGCAACAGCATCGAACGCCCTAACAGCCTGTACACTTCGTCGTCCGGAAACTTGGTATAGTCCCGCTGCACCACGTGGACTATCCTTGCCTGGACGGCAGGAGACAAAAACTCGCGCAGCAGCGCGCACAAAGGCGCAGGCGCGACGATTACCAATCGCTCGTAGGCATGCAAGACTGCGCCGAGCGCGAGTTCGCTCGCCAGTTCACGCGCGAAGACTTCCAGCTCGTGTTTGCGCGCGTCGGCCTGCTCAACAAACGCGCCTGGGCGCGTGCCCTTCTGCCGGAACATCCCGGGGCGGTCGCGCTTGAGATCCTTGCGCGCGCTCCGGGCCTCGGGGTGGTTCAACACCTTTCGTTCCGTCAGCGGCTTCGGGCCTTTGGCGGTTTCCAGGATACGGGCCGTACTCGCGTTCGCGACCAAATACCATGTGACGCGCATGGCGCTCCTCCTCGTATTGCGATTCCTGCTCCAAACCGGCACTGCGAGTGCCTCCGGACCCTATGCGGGGGCCGGCTCCTGACCCAAGGCCGCGCGCATGACGGCAATCCGCCTCTCCAAACTCTCCAGCCACTCCGGCGAAAGCGGCGAGTGGGCTGCCCGTAACGCGCAGACATCGTCCTCCAACTCCTCCAACGAAGGAGTCAGATGCTCCAATCCGGCCATGGCGGCATAGCAGCGCGCCGTGTGAAAGGAAAGGGCAAGCTCGTTGAGACAGACCCGGTCCGCGGGAAAGACGCGCAAGCGGCGCACTTCCCGATTGGCGGAAAGCAGCGAGACGTCGGCCCACGCCGTGAGCACCTGCGTGGGCCCGGCCCCTTGGAGGTTTAGTGCATTCATCTTTCAACACCTCACAAGTGAGGACTCCACCAAGCGAACGCCTTGGCGTCCTCTTGAATGAACTGTACCCTGTAGGAGTCTGCGGCGGTATCGGGATTCGCCGGATTTGGGGATGGGGACAATCGAACGCCGACTAGGGATCTTCCCTAGTGCGAATAGGGCGGGCTGAATGCCAAGGCGCCCGGCTTGCTACGCTGGCGCGGTAACAAAACCAAGATCTGTCGATTCGGTCAGGAGTCCTGCTCGCCTTCTTCCTGCACCCAGCGGACGGCGTGTTGGAGAACTTCGGTCGCGTTGCTCAGATTGAGCTTATCCTTGATCCGTGCGCGATGCGCGTCCACAGTCTTGATGCTGATGTTCAAATCCTCCGCGATCTGTCGGATGCCGCGTCCGTGGCCGAGCATCTCGAAGATCTGGAGTTCCCGGTCGCTGAGGAGTTCGCGCGGGGGCGCATCCGGGGCGCGGCGTCCGGTCACGTTGAGCAACATACGTTCCTGGATGCGTTCACTGAGGTAAACCTTGCCCGAAAGCACACGCCGAATGGCCTCCACCACGGTCTGCTCCGCTTCACGCTTCATCACGTAGCCCATGGCGCCCGCGCGCAACACGCGCTCCGCATAGAGGGTCTCGTCGTGCATCGACACGACGAGTATCGGCAGGTTCGACCCGCGTTTGGCCAGAGACTTCAGTAAGTCGAGGCCGCTGGAGTCTTTCAAGAACAGGTCGAGCAACACGAGGTCGGGCTTGAGAGAGTCCACGGATTCAAGCGCGGATCGGGCATCCTCCACAAAACCACAGACTTCCAGATCGTGTTCCAGATTGATCAGACTGGCCAACCCACGCCGCACGATGGGATGGTCTTCGACGATGAGGATGCGCCGTTTGCGTGATGTATCCATTTCATCTCTCTTCTGAAAAAGTTCTGGGTGGTTGCCGCGTTACCGACAGCGGAAATCGACACGCTATCGTGGTGCCCTTCGCGCGACGCGAATGAACTTCCAGCAGCCCGCCGATGGTCTCGGCGCGGTACTTCATGATGCGCAGCCCCATCCCGGTCCCCGGCTTTGCACCTGTGCGGAACCCGCGCCCGTCGTCCTGAATCGTTAGTAGGCCACTGCCGGACGGGTCCTGGCTCAAATGGATGCGAATGAGTGACGCCTGCCCGTGTCGCACGGCATTGCTCACGGCCTCCTGTGTGATCCGGTACAGTTGCAGGGAAGACACAGGGTCTTCCACACGCACCGGGTCATCACAGATGCAGTCGCATGCGACGTTGAACAGGTTTTCGCAGTCGTAGGCCAATTCCTGCAAGGCGGCCGCCAACCCCCGCGAATCAAGATCCACGGGCATCAATCCTCTCGCCAATGCGCGCACTTCGGTCATGGCATGCCGCGTGATCTGCGTGATCTCATCGGCTTCCGCGACGTGAGATGGGGCTACCTGATGCAAGTTGCGCGAGAGACTCCCGCTCAAACACATCAGGCCGGTCAGAAGCTGTCCAAGGCCATCGTGAAGGTCCTGCCCGATCCGCCGCTGTTCGCGCGCGGCGATCTCCAGGACTTCCTTTTCAAGGTTCCGGCGTTCCGTCACATCCTGAACGAGGAACATCCCCGAACGTACCCCATCCGCATCGCCGATCGGCAAGGTGTGGATGGAGAGCGCGAGATCGTGCCAACGATGCTCTTCTGCAGTTTCGTGCCCCTCGAGCGCCCGCTGACACGCCTGGAGGAGAAAGCGAGGCTCATCTTTCCAGACCTCCGACAGCGAAAGTCCTTCAATACGGTGCTTTGAGAGGATGCCCCTCAGGTTTCCCTCTGCCAAAGTACAGCATAAGTCACGGTCGAAGAGTCCGACAAGGGCGCCAGGGACGTTCTTGGCGAGAGTGCGGTACAGTGCCTCACTCTTGCGGACGGCCTCTTGCGCCATGATGCGTTCGATGGCATCCGAGAGGCGCCGGGTGATCCCACGCAACAGCGACCATTCCTCAGGGAGAAACGGCGATTCCGGGGCGCCTGCGGGGAGGCTCCGATATCCAATCTCGACATGGCCCACGGTCTCGCCGCGAATCGTGATGGAAGCCGACTGCATCCACTGTGAATCGCAGGCGCCTTGGGAAGCAAAAGTCCGGCCTGCGTAAGCAATTCGTGCGTAGGCTCTTTCAGGATACTGCCAGGCTTCCGGCAAAATGCAGACGACTCGTTCGAGCATCTGCTCGACGGACCCTTCCTCGGCAAGATGGGTGATTGCATAGAGGCAATTCAGCTCCTTGACGCGTTCGCGCAGGTCGCGCGCTTGTGAAAGGTTGTGTTCCTCGGCCTCTTTACCTTTCGTCACATCCACGAGCACGGAGAAGACGCAGCGCGGTGCACCGTCACTATTCTCGCCGAGGACCGACTCTTCATGGATCCAGATTATGGCGCCCTTCTTCGTGAGCAGTCGGTATTCGAGAGGATCCCGCACTCTCTTGCGCGTGGACTGCCCTGCCCAACGCTTCTTCACGCGGTCCGCATCGCTGGGGTGGAGGTGTGCGTCCCAGAAGTCTTGCAGCGGTACCTTGGCGCGAATCGAGTATCCCAACGCGATCGCGAGCCTACCACTGACGCCCAAGGGTGTCCTCGATGCATCGGCTCGGGCCACGTATGCGAGACCCGCGCTCAGACGCAGGAGCGAGGCAAACGGATAGTCGCCGCTCTCCAGGTTCGCAGGGCGCGTGCGTTGCACGGGCGATTTCGCCGTATCTCTGCCACTCATAGCCAGCATCCCGTGATATCGCGTGACCGCGTCAGCGTTCCACAGGCCACGTCGCTCGCTCGGGTGATTCGTAGAGACCGATCTTCTCGATGGGTATGGGTTCAAAACCCAGCGCAAACGCCGGAGAATCCTCCTTGAGACGGTAATCGTGCTGAGCCGCGTCCACAAAATGGGGGTCTTCCTGCACGAGGTTCTTCTCGATGGTGAGGTACGGGCGCGCGACTTCCTCTATATCGTCCCAGCTTCCGCCCCAGAAGATATTGCGCGCGATCAGGTTGCCCTCGGGGGCCTTGGGCTCCTTCTCCAGAATGTGTGGTAACGCGGGGTACCGCTCGCTGTAAGGCGGTTTGTCGAAGGCAATGCCCGAGATCGTGCCCTTCTCCTTGGCCTCCTGAATCCACTCGTCGGCGTGGCCGTGGGCCCAGCCAAGCGCGCGCGCGTCCACATGCATGGCTTGCTTACAGTCCACGAAAATATTGTTGGCGACAGTGCAATCGCGCCCGCCCCCGATGAACGCCGCACGGGTGACGTTGTAGAAGACATTACTGAGGATGTCCGCAGATGCGAACATGTCGTCGAGATAAATGCCGACACATCCCTTGTTCTCGAACCCGCTGATGTCGTGGAGATAGTTGTAGCGAAGGACGTTCCCGCGCATCGTCCAATTGCGTCCCGTGTAGATGGCGCCCGCGTCGTTGGACTCGAAGCACACGTTGTAGATCTCGTTGAATTCAATCAGGTGATCGTTACCGCCGAAGCCCATGCCCATATGGGGAGCATCGTGAATAAGATTGTGCGTCGCCCGGTTGCCCACGCCCTGCAGGGTAATCGCGGGATGGTACATGCGGTCGATGCGGCTGTAGTGGTGGATGTGGTTGTTGTCGGCGAGGTGGTTGGCGGGAGTCAGCGTGGTCCTGTCGCCGCCAGATAGAGAAATCCCGCCTTGGCCGGTCTGGTAGATGTCGCACCCCGCGACCGTGTGGTTGTCGCCGCCGCCCACGGTGACTGCCCATCCGCCGATGTTGCGGATGGTGCAGCCCACGATGCGGTTCTTTGCACCACCACTCATCGAGATGCCCACGCCACGCCCGGATTCCAGAGTGAGACCCTGGATCGTCATGCTGGACACGTCCTTCATTTCGATCAGCGTGGGGAGCATCGTCATGACGGCGTCGCCGGGATTCACCACTTCCGGCGGCCAGAAGTACAACACGCCCGCATCGCGATCGATGTACCATTCACCGGGCGCGTCAAGTTCCACGAGCAGGTTGTACGCGTAATACCACTGACCCTTGCGGTAGCCATAGCCATGGTAAGGCTCTTTCACAGCGATTTCCTTCCTCGCAGGATCGATTGAGGCAATGGCCTGCCGTTGGTCGGACCAATCCCAGAACCAGTAGCCGTGGACCCATGGGTCTGATTCGTTGATCCAACGGCTGGGGCGATCACCTTCGTAGATGAAGCGGCCCGTCTTGCTGCCGGGGATGCCGTGGATCTGGTGGCCGTCCTCGACGCAGAGCCCGGCGATATGCGTCCATCCTTCGTTGGGCCAGCGCGCAAGGGTCATCGACTTGTCGCGGAAGAACAGTTCCACACCGCCGCCTTGCGGAGATCCGAAGTCCGTGATACCTGCCGCACGAAGATCCATTGATACCACGTGCCCACGCGCGCTCTCGTCGAGGCGGGCCAGAGTGGCCTCATCAGTTACCGGGGCGAAGCCATCCAACACCTTCCCGCCGCTGATACGGACTTCTTGTCCTTCCGCCGCGGCGTACGTGATGGGCGCTTGTGCGGTTCCGCTGTCTTCAGCAGATAATTGTAGAGGGGCATCAAAGACGTACTGTCCACCCTGCACGATGACGCGGGCGCCGCCTTCGGGAAGACCCCCTTGCGCCTTGCGCTCGCGGAGAACATCGCGCGCACGCACCAGCGTCGCGAGCGGACCATCAGTTTTCTCCGCGTTGGGCTCGGGAAGCGACCCCGACCAGGCATCACTGCCGGCGGAGCTGACATGGACGTTCCAGGGCTCTGCGTTCTGGGCAAGTCCCGGACTCGAAGCAAGTACGGCCATCAACGCGAGTGCTGATATAAAGCAGTAGACGCTGCGAAGCATTTGTAGTCTCCCCTTCTCTCGAATGACATGGCTACATTAACTGAGACCATTATGCATCTCCGCACGCGCGAAAGAAACCGGGGGGAATGGGATGACAGGCGAGGGCGCCTATCCCACACGACTATCTCCAAAATACCGGCTACCCGGAATTCCGCAAGCCCTCGGGTATACCGAGGACTGGAAGAGAGCAGGAAGAAACCAAGGTGGGGCAAGCGCGTGTGGCATAGGCGCCCTCGCCTGTGTCTTTCACTTGCTGTGCGAGGCAGGTCGATTTTGCTACTGTTAAAAGTCGATTTTCCAAGGTGCAAACGAGAGAGGTGATTCCATGAAGTGGACTATGGTGCTTGCGAGTTGTGCGGCCATGCTGTCTGGAGTGTCCTACGCACAGAGCGATGACTTGGCGCTCTGGTACGAACAACCCGCGAAGTCATGGACCGAGGCGCTGCCACTTGGCAACGGACGTCTGGGATGCATGGTCTTCGGTGGCGTTGCGCGCGAGCGCATCCAGTTGAATGAAGACAGCCTCTGGTCCGGCGGTCCGCAGGATGCCGACAATCCGGACGCCTTCAAACACCTTCAAGAGGTGCGTAACCTCCTCGCGCAGAAGAAGTACGCGGAAGCGCAGGAACTGACTTTCAAGACGTTGGTTTGCAAGGGGGAAGGATCGGGTTTGGGCAATGGCGCGTACGTGCCTTTCGGCTCCTACCAGACGCTTGGGGATCTGATGTTCACGTTTGTGGGCAGCGAAGCTCCGTTCACAGACTACAAACGTACGCTCGATCTGGACACTGCCGTCGCGAGCCTGAAGTATACGAAGGATCGTGTCGCCTTTCAGCGCGAGGCCTTCAGTAGCGCGCCGGACCAGGTTCTGGTGATGCACTTCACGGCGGACAAGCCCGGCGCCATTTCCTTCGACGTAACGTTGGACCGTGACCCACATCGCAGTTCACGCCGGTGGAAGAACGACTCAGAGATCGAGCCGTATCCGAACTCCGAGGAGCAGGAGGCGCCTATCACGGCTTCCGCGGACGGCGTGGACACCCTTGTGCTCGGCGGGCGCACGTGGCTGGGCAAAGGCATGCGCTACGAGGCTCGTGCGAAGGTCCTTTGCGAGGGAGGAAAGCTCGAAGCGGCGGAGAACGTGTTGATAGTTCGCGAGGCGAATGCCGTGACACTGCTGCTTGTGGCCGCGACCGATTATCGCGGGGAAAATCCCACGCTGGTCTGCCAACGGCAGTTAGCCGCGGCGGAGGCCAAGTCCTACGAGGAACTCCGCGCGGCGCACATCGCGGATTACCAGGCGTTGTTCCGGCGCGTATCAATTAGTCTAGGGAATAGGGGCGTCGCGACTCTAGCCACTGACAAGCGCATTGAGGCTGTGGCCAATGGAGGCGATGACCCCGCACTGGCGGCTCTGTACTTCCAATATGGGCGGTACTTGCTCATATCGAGTTCCCGCCCGGGCGACTTGCCCGCGAACCTTCAGGGGATCTGGTGCGACCATTTTCAGGCGCCGTGGAATGCGGACTACCACCACAACATCAACGACCAGATGAACTACTGGCCCGCCGAGGTGTGCAATCTGTCCGAATGCCATGAGCCGTTCTTGGAGTACATCGCGTCCTTGCAGGAACCCGGCGCGAAGACGGCGAAGGTCCACTACGGCGCTGATGGCTGGGCCGTCCACACCATCTCGAATATCTGGGGATTCACGTCGCCGGGCGAACATCCGTCCTGGGGCCAGTTCATGGCGGCAGGCGGGTGGTTGTGTCAACACCTGTGGGAGCACTACGCATTCATCGGCGACCGCGAGTACCTCGCGCGTGTGTACCCGATCATAAAGGGATCGGCGCAGTTCTATCTCGACACGCTTGTGGAGGAGCCGGAGCACAAGTGGCTCGTGACCAGTCCCTCGAACTCGCCCGAGAACAAGTTCCGCACGTCGGATGGACAAGAGGCGAATGTGTGTATGGGCCCGTCCATGGATATGCAGATTCTGCACAATTTGTTCACGCATTGCGCCGAGGCCAGCGAGGTTCTGGGAATCGATGACGGCTTTCGTAAGGAAGTACTAACAGCGCGAGCGCGCTTGGCCCCGCCCCAGGTCGGCAAGCACGGACAGTTGCAGGAGTGGCTCGAAGACTTTGACGAACCGGAGCCCGGTCACCGGCACATGTCGCATCTTTTTGCGCTGCATCCGGGCAATCAGATCACCTTGGAAGGAACTCCGGACCTCGCAAAGGCGGCGCGGGTGTCGCTGGAGCGGCGTCTCGCCAATGGCGGCGGGCACACGGGGTGGAGCCGCGCGTGGATCATCAACTTCTGGGCGCGCCTCGGCGAAGGGGGCCTCGCGGTCGAGAACATCAATGCGCTGCTGGCCAAATCCACTTTGCCGAATCTCTTCGACAATCATCCGCCGTTCCAGATCGACGGTAACTTCGGGGCCACGGCTGGTATCGCGGAGATGCTTCTGCAAAGTCATACGGGCGAGATCGTACTTTTGCCCGCATTGCCTCCATCGTGGATGGATGGTCATGTGAAGGGACTGCGCGCGCGCGGCGGTTTCACAGTGGACCTTGCGTGGCAGGCTGGGAAGCTGACGGAAGCGACGGTTGTGTCCACGCTGGGCAAGCCGTGCGCCGTGCGCGGCAATGCGCCGCTTGAGTTCACAAGCAACGGGCAGCCGGTGGCAGTTAGCTCGTCGGGGAACAATGCTGTTCATTTTGTGACAGAGCCCGGTGGACATTACATCCTTCGCCCAGGCAAATAGAAAGACGCCCGGCGTGGAAGCCGGCCGCTACAGGGGATTTCGTTATAAAGGACCTTTCACGGCGCATTCAGCGCGAGAGTTAACTCCGCGATGCGGGCACGGTGGCGCTCGTAGGTTTCCACGTCGCTCGGGGTGTGCCAGATGCGGCGGTCGCCAAGTCGCAGATAGTCCCGGCTTTCCATGAACGCCTGGTCGGACAACTCCATGATGTCGCGCTGGGCGATGCTGATCGCTTCCTTCGCTTGCTGCACCGCTTCCGGTTTCGTTCCCGTCTCTTCATTCTGCTTGATGGCGCGCTGCAATAGCGCGATGGCAGCGACATCTTCCAATCCATCGCGCACGGCCTCCCAGCGGACACTGGGTACGGGCAGTTCACCTGGGTAGACCAGCTCATATTCATTGAAATCCTTACGCCGAATCCAGGGGTTGGTCTGCGTGGTCGAGTGCGTCCAGAACCCGATGCCATCGAGTCCAAAATAAAAGGCACGCCATGCATTGGCGCGGTTGTACCGCAGCGGCGACAAGGAAAGCACCTGCGCGACGCATTCGTAGGACCAGACCTCCTTACCCGAGTTCACGATACGCTCAATGCGTGGATCATCCGCCAGCAGTCCGGAGACCAGGCGCATGTTCGGGCACCACAGGTCGACGTAAGGCGAAATCCGTTCGTAGTCCACGAGGGAAAGGCCAGGCACGGGGTCCGTGTAAACACGAAATCGCGGATCGGCCGCGCGGAACAAGTACGCCGCATCCAGAAATGACGGAACACGCTTGCCGTGGTCGAGGCCCGGTTCGTCCACGGGATACAGCGCGTAGTCCGCATAGCTCCATCCCAACTCGCGCAGATGATCGCGCCACTGAAGCAGATACGCGATTTCCGCGTCTCGTTTCACCTCGGGACTTGGATCCTTCGCGAAGGTCAACGAAGGGTGTGCCATATGGAAGAGGACCTGGCCCCTGCCCTTCAATTCCGCCAGCGGCGCATCCATCGTCGACCAATCGCAGGTCAACGTGCCGTTTTCACCCACGGTCGCGGGCGGCATGGCGACGCTGCGCGGAAACACGTTGACGCCGTGCCCCGCCATGTCATCGAGGACTTCCGCGGTGCGATTGGGATGCCACTGGTTAGGCACGTAGTCCCACGTGCACAGGGTCAACGGAAACGGCTTTGTCAGTTCAAGCGGCAACACATTCACGGTCAAGGGTATTTCGATGGAATGATCGCTCTCCGGGATTGTCTGAACGATCACCGAGCCCGTGTAGGTCCCCGGCGCCGCGCCGTGCGCATCCACCTGGGCCCAGATCTTCACAGATCTGCCCGGGAGAAGTCTCACGGGGTTGTCGAACGGCAGCAGGGCATCGGCCACATCTTCGCCGTTGAATGCGCCTGTGAAGACAAGCTCGAACAACTGAACGTTACCGGCGAAAGCAGTTCCGTCAGCGGTACTCAACGGCGACGCGGAGACGCGCACGTTCACCGGGTGATTCAATTGGGGCGTCACCACCACGGCATCTTGATCGACCTCACCCACGTACAGGTGATCAACTTGCAGCGAGGCCGATGTGCCTGTGTCCGCCGGAAGTGCGGCCTCCGCATCGAATGCGGCATAGGGCGCCGTGGACTGCGCAATGAGCTTTTGCTCGGCAGACGCCGCCGTCGGGGCTGGCTCAGAATTCGGACTCCAGCCTCCCAGGGATAAGGTATTGCGCTGTCCGTCCTCGACTACATACTCGATCTCTCGGGGAGCGAAATCAGCAAATGGCGAGAGTGGGACTTCAAACGCCGACCGCGTGGTGATACACCCGTGGAGGATTCGGGTAGGCCCAACTTGCGCGGAAAGGTCCACATGCACCAGCGCGCCGCCCGGATTGCTGACAGTGAGGGAGGGCTCGTCTTTCCACGACGTGCCGCGCGATCTCGATCGGACATGACCCGCAACGCCCGCCTCGCCATAGGGCGATGTCACCGGCCCAAGTTCCAGGCAGTGGGCCAGAAGCGAAGCGGTGACGGTCAGAACCTGCGCGTTATGACCTTCGGCGTGGGGGAGAAGCAGCGGCGAACCGTTGGCCGCCCCCGCCAGCCGCCGCACATCGAGAAGCATCCCATCCAGGTTGAACAGCAACGCCTGCTGGCCATACGTGGTAATGAGAATGACCTGCGCGCCCGTCGCGTAGTCGATTAGGACCAGCGGCTTGCTCCGGCTCTTGGCGCGATAGAGGTGCGTCCAAAGGTGCGTGCCATCCTGGTCAAAGGCGTGCAGGTTGCCCCACAGTCCTTTGCACAGTACAGACACACCGCGTGCAGCCTCGCAAAACACGATGGTGCTATCCATCTCATCGCCGACCGGCGACTCCCACAGGGGCTCGCCGAAGCCGTTGAAGGCATGCAGCGATCCCGAACCCGCCCCGCATACGATCAAGGCGTCGTTTCCTTCGCCATGCGCCACGGGACCCGCGCAGATCGTCTGGCCGAGGTCGCGGTTCCAGACGGTCTCTCCGGCCTTGTTTAAGGCCAGGAGGGTCGAGCCAGCACCGACTAGCAGCAAGGAAGCTTCTTCCCCGCTTTTGAAAGTACTCATGATCGTCTTGCACTCGCCCAGGCCCAGCGCCCTCTGCCAGCGCACGGATCCGTCGGCGTTGAGGCAGGTCACTGCACCCGACTTGTCCGCGAAGCAGAATGTGGGGGCCATGTCGTCGTGCGCGGGGAACTCCACCGGAACGGCCGCGCCGTAGCCCGTCTCGCCGGGCAGTTGGTATTGCCACAGCATTTGGTACGCCGCGTCGAGCGCAACCACGAGGCCCTTCCCGCTACACAGCAGGATGCGCGGGGCTCCTGCGGATTCCGCCACCAGCGGCGCGGAGAACCACTCGCCCTCCGGCAACTGAACCACCGCGCCGTCCTGACCGGGGCCCGCGTTCGAGCCGTCGAGGTTCCAGCGCATGAGCTGGCCGCCGCGATTCACCACGAGGATGCGCGTCGCGTCTGCCTCCTGGATCAGCACCGGCGTCGATTCAGGCGGAAGTTGCCCCGTCGAACGCGTCCACGTGATCTCCATGGCGTCCACACAGAAGTTCACCGCGCATAGTGCGAGGACGATACCTTGAAACCAACGAACCGTTGCATGCATGAGGATCAACTCCGCTGTTGCTAGGACTCTACTCTGAAAATGCCAATCGTTATCAGAAACTCACTGGGGACTTTCGAGGAGACGCGTCAGGCGTATAGGGCCCTGGATGCCACCACCTCGAGATTCGCGTTCGAAGACGAGCGCGCGCTCATGATAGGGACTGGGCCATCCCGGGCCTGTCTTGGCCGCCCACAGTTGCGTCACGCGTTCCGAGGTAAGCTCGTTCGCCAGCGTGTTGGCGACGCGAATCGAAATCTCATGTTTTCCAGGCGCACACTTGGGGATGTCCACGTGCCACGGGGGCCAGAGGAGATGTCCCACAAGCCTCCCATCCAGAGAGACCGAAGCCGCGTACTCGATGGGACCGGTTTCCAGACGAATGGAACTCGTCCCCCAAGATTCGGGAATGGTCACGATT
>JADLGB010000140.1 GCA_020849535.1 Candidatus Hydrogenedentota bacterium | reverse complement strand
CAGCAGCATGAAGGTCGCCGTGCCCGCGCCCTTGGCGACGATCATCTCGATCAGAAACGCGATGAAGACCGCCATCGAGAGCATATGATCGATGATGGTCGTTCTGGAGATGCGGGCCGCCTTCAGAATCTCGAGATAAAGCAGGACGATGGCGATCCCGACGAGCAGGTCCGCGGCGCCGATGGGCGTGGGCGTGTCCCGCGTCAGGTGCGGCAGGCTGAACAGTGTCGGGTTCGCCTCGAAGTCCACGCCCGCCAGCATGGCCGCGTTGTAGGCCGCAAAGACCACGAACAGCAACGGAAAGTAGAGCACGTATTTCATGGTGGACTCCCGTATACACTATAGACACTGGGCAGCAGATTGGACACCCGCGAGGGACTCGTCTCCCTACGCCCAACGTTCGGATGACCGGAGGTAGTATAGCAAGACTCGAGGCAAGGGTGTGCTGGAGAGAATGAAACGGGGGTAGGGTTCAGGCTGGGTCTTCAAGTAGGGCGGGATTTGTTCCCGCCCAATCAAGAAGGCGGGAATCATTCCCCCCCTACGAAGAGAGTGCCCTTTCTCCTCAACGCAAGCAGGAACACACCCCCGCACTCCAAGAAATGCGCCTCTGGGCGCGCGGTCAGGACCGCCGGCACCTCTGCCGGCTCTTTGCGCCCGCTCTGAAGTTGCGGCCTACCCTCAATGTGGACCCTCAACATCACCTTGGAAACCAATAGCCACGTGAAACAAGATGTAGTTTCAAGTGTGACAAGCGCTATAGGACACAGACGCCCAAAGAGCCGTCAGAGTCCTGAGCACTGCGCATCAGACGAGCGGCGTTCCGTACGGCGTGCGCCACTGGGGCAAGTTCGCCATGTCGAGTCCCACTTTCGCAAGTTCGAGGGACTCTTCCCCCGTGAGCGGCGTTGCACCTGCAATCGTCTGGGCAAGCTGCTCGAGTTCGGCAATGTTCTTGACTCCGATCACGGCGCACGCCATGTTGGGGATGGTCAGCGCGTAGCGAATCGCCCGCTCGTAGAAATCCTCGGGCATGATGTACTTGTCCTGACTATTCGGCGCGCCGCCCAGGACTTTCATGGCGACGAGCCCCACGTTCTCCTGCCGTGCGCGCGCCCACACCTTGTTCTCGAAATCGTAGGTGTGCTGAACCACGAAGTTCACTGCGTTCATGAGCACATCGATCTCGCCCGTGTCGAAGGCCGCATGAAAGCGGGACGGATACAAGTGTCCGCTTGCCCCGATAAACCGGATGACGCCCTGCTTCTTCGCTTCGCGCAACGCCCCGAGTGCGCCGCCATCGCTGAAAACCAAACCGAGATCCGGGAAGCGGCTCTCCTGGCCGAAGTTGTGGAGATGCACGACGTCAAGGTAGTCCGTTTGAAAATCCTTCAGGCTCTGGCGCAACAAGCGCCACGTGCCTTCATAGGTTTGTTCTTCCGTTTTCGTGACGATGAACAGCTTGTCGCGAATCCCCTTCATGGCTTCACCGATCTTGGGTTCCACGTAGCTGTTATTCTTCACATCGGCATACTCGGGCGCTGAATCGATGTAGGTCACGCCCAGTTCCAGTCCACGATGCAGCATCGCACTCACGTCATCGATCGTGATGCTGGCGCGCCGGAACGGACTCGCCCCAATGCCCAAGCGCGACACCATGGCGCCCGTGCGTCCGAGTGTGGCTTGGGGTACTGCAGCGGCGCGGGCCGCGGGTGCGCTTAGCATCATTCCCGTCGCCAACCCTGCAACCGCGCCGGATGCGGTTCGGACGAATGTTCTGCGCGACATGGAATCGAGCACGATTCTCTTATCCTTCGTGGGTTGAGTTTTGTGTCCGGTCATCAGGAACTGATCGAAACCTACTTACAGTACCTGCAGTCTTCGGTGTGAGACAACTCAGGCAATCGCACCCAACACGCATCGAGTATCGGCAGGCGCTACGGAAAGCGGTATTTCGCATTAGGTAGGGCGGGATTTGTTCCCGCCCATCTTAGAAGGCAGGGATTTGTTCCCGCCCAATTAAGAAGGCGGGAATCATTCCCGCCCTACGAAGAGAATGCCCTTCGCCGTTGGGTGTTGCTTCGTGGCTTCTTCTCCAGAGAATCGCGGCAAGAGACTGTCTATCCCACCGGGGTGAAGCGATCCTGGACCGCGTGGTACAGGGCATTGGCGAGCGCCTTGCGTTCCGTGCCCGCGATGGGCGCGTCGCCATACGCGATGATCCCTTCCGATGCGGGGAGCGCCAGGACGCGCAGCATGTTTTGAGGAAGCGTTTCGTCGTCTCTCCACACGATCACGTCATGCGCGCGCGGCGCAGACTCCGGCGTGCGATAGGAAATCGCCGCGTAGTGGACGGGACACCCGCGTTGCACGGCCGGCTCCAGCAGCGGCGGTTTGAACGGATGCACCTGCGCGTCTTGCGAGATGCGGCTCTCGGCGAAGATGTGCACGCCATACCCGCGGTCCATCGCGAACGCAATTTGCTCATTGACCCGCTTGGTGTCACGCATGCTCTCGCGGTTGATGAAGATCGTGTTCATCATGGCGGCGAGAAACCCCAGGAAGGGCAGTTGCCGCACGTCGGCCCGCGACACGAAGACGCAGCCGGACGTGCGCGAAAGCATCACGATATCGAGGTAGCTGAGGTGATTCGTGACGAGAAAGTAGGGTGGTTTCGGGGCGGCCCCGGAGATACGAAACCGCATGCGAATGATCGCGGCCGCGCCGGAAGCCCAGATCCGCAGCAGCAGCCGCCTGCCCCACTCGTCGAACGCGGGCGACAGGGGAGTGGCGGTCTTGACCAGCAGACGAATGGCGAAGAGCGACGTCGTCCACACCACGAGGGCCGTCGCGCGCCACGCGACCCGCATCCACACTGCCAACCCCAAGACTACTCCCTCCCCAATACCGTGGCTACTTCGGCCGCGCCGCGGACTGCTTCGGCCCTGTCGTGAGGTTGATGGCGGTCCCCCTGTCGTCACGGAACAGCGTGATGTTTAACATGCGGTCCGCCTTGTCATAGTTCGCGATCGCCATGTCGGGAATCGGCGCGGCAGTCGTGATCTGCGCCTTCCATCCCTGCGCTTCCGCGGCCTGGCGCAATGTTACCTCCACCTTTTCCAGAACATCGGCGGTGCGCCCCTGCACGACGTAGGTCCCCGAGTCCGGCATCGCGCTGACGGCCTCCACCTTAGATCCCTCGTAGAGGGGAACGTCCTTGGGGAAATCCGCGGGGAGGCTTGTGGTCTCGATGGGCGTGGAGGATGCGGGCGCTGGCGGTTCCGGCTCCACGTTCGCGCCGGGCGGGGGGGCGGAACCTCCGCAGCCCGCCATAAGCAAGACCGTGGCGAGTGCTGTCAGAAAGAGATACTTGCTGGACATGACCATCATCCCTCTCGCGTGGGGTTTGAGAATCCGCACACGATACTTCAATTGCGCGAATGCACCAGTATCCCTGAGGCTCGCTTGGGGCACCGCAGGCAAGCCTGCTCAGTCAAAGCAGCCACGCCGGGGCGTGGCCGCACTCCAAAACGTCTGCTACGCGTAGGTGTATCACGGTTCAAGCAAGAGACGCGGGCGCTTCGCGTGCACGAAGGACCCGCGTCTCCAAACTCGTACGTTCGAGGGTGTGCTTAGTTGACCTTCTCGAGCGGGGTGCCCTCGTAAATGATCTTGTCGCCTTCGATGGATGCCTTGAACTCCTGACCTATCGCGCCGACGGTAAGCGTCGTGCCATCGATCGACCACGTGCCCGGCATCGTGTCGTTGACCTTCAACACGCCGTCCTTCTCAAAGCTGAAGGCCATGCCGCCGGCATTCCACTTCGTGCCGGTCAGGGATTCCGCCGTCAAGGCCGCGCCTGCGGCGGGTGCTGCTGCGTCGGCGGCCGGGGCCGCGCTCATGGCGTCGCCACTTGCGGGAGCGGCACTCTCGGGACCCGTCGCCGCGGGCGCCGGCTCGGCCGGTGCCGGCTCAGCCGGAGCGGCGGGAGCGGGTTCAACTGGCGCCGCCATGGGAGCCGTCTCTTCGGGGGTATCGACGCCGGGCGCCGCCGTGTCATTCGGTTCCGGGGCTGGTCCGCCGCATCCAGCGACTGCGAACGTCAGTACAACCGCCAGCAGAATCCCCAATCCTTTGAACGTGAACATCTTCATGAGCGTCCTTCCTCTCTGTCTACTCCCGCCGGGGCGGGACTTGTTTCGCAAGATGGCCCGAGTGCTCTTCGCACACGGAAAAGTAGCGTACACGCGTCAAGCGCGCAGGTTCAAGAAAGGCCTCGCTAGGTAACTCATATTCCGGAGATCGCGGCAGGCGCCGTGGGAAAGAATGGGAACTATGAGAGGTATGGGAATTATGGGACGCGTGCCCCCGCGTGTGGCCTGAGGTGGCATGGGCATCTTGCCCATGGTTTTTGTCTTCTACTCGACGGAATGCGATGGGAGGAAATGGGAGTCATGGCACCTATGGGAAGTATGGGACCTCCCTCCCCGCGTGTGGGAAAGAGTCCATCAGGAGCGCCGGCATCCCTGCCGGCTCTTCGGAACCTCCCCGCGTGCGGGGAGGGGTATCTTCCGCGAAACAGCTCAACGCCCTTCACGAGCCCGAAGCCGGGCCCGCCGTATCGCTTGTTGGCGCCGGCGCCTGCCGAAGCAGCCCCTGCGGGCCCAGCACCGCGTACGTGCGCGGGCTCGAGTCCTCCGCGCTGAAGCTGCGGGTCTGCGCGTCGTGCTGCTGTTCCTCCAGGCGCACCCAACCCTGGGCCGCGTCGTACACATGCACCGCGAGTTGGCCGACATCCGTCTCGTCGCACACCTCGGGTTGCACCCGCAGATTCACCGTGATCGATACGGGCTTGTCCTTCGAAGAACATTCGACCGCGATGTACTCCGAAAACGCGGCCAGTCCGCCCGGCAAGGGTCCGGGAGGGTCAGGCGACACCAGAAGCCGCGCGCCGAAGGCGGCCTCGCCGCTCATCTGCACCAAGCCTTCAACACCCGGCGGACTCAACTGCATCTTGGTCCCCCACGCGACCGCGCCCTGGCGCACGTTGCTCTTCACGGCATTGGGCGGCATCGGCAGGGTGGGAACCGGCTGCGCGGGAACCTCCGCTGCGGGCGCCGCTTCCTCGCCACCTGGGGCGGAGGCAATGAGCGGGGCGTCCGAGGGTGGGGCCGTTTGCGGCGGTGGCGCCGTCGGGATGGTCTTGGCGATCAACGATCGCGCCGCCGGATCCGGCGCGATTCGGTACTCGGCAGGACCCAGCACGGCATAAAGCCGCGGCCCGCGATCGCGGCAGGTGATCGTCCGCGTCTGCACGTTGGCCTCTTGCGCTTCCAGCCGCGCCCAACCGCCGGTCGAATCGTACGCGTAGACCGCCAGGTAGGGTAGGTTCTCGGGCGCGCACAGTTCCGGCGCGACATACACATCCCACTCCAGAATGGACTCGGCCGTCACGGGCTCTTGCAGCACTTGGACGTACACCGAGTAGGTGGCGAGCCCCGCAGGCACCGGCGCAGGAGGCTCGCCCGACACCGCCGTGGAAACGTTCACGGGTTGCGTGGCCCGGACCGTGCAGAGCGCGTCCATCCCGGGCGGGGCGACGCTGACGATCGAGCCAAACGCGGACTTGGCAGTCCGCTGCACCTCGTCAGGCGCGAAGCGGGTGGCCTTCATCCTGCGCTCTTTCATGAGTTCCAACTGGTCCGAGAAATGCGGGGAATCCGGGTTTTCCGAGGCACCAAATGGCACCATACTTGCCGCGCTAGGCCCGTTTTGCCCGAAAGCCACGACCATGCCAAATCCATAACCGTACCCGGCTTTCCACACGTTGTCCTCGTACAGATCATCCGAGGCCACGAAGATGGTGCCGCCGCTGGAGCTGCCAGGCGCGGGGAGCGTTTTGTCGCCCCGAGTGAACACGTGGGCATCGCCCCAGGGTACCTGCAACGAGCCAAACTCGCTCCGCATGAGCATGGCTGCCTCTTCCGCAGCGCGCAGACCCAACTCCTGAATCTCGGGCTTGTCGGCCCACATGGCTTCGACCAGGGGCACCTCGCCCAACCCGGGGGACATCGCGCGAAGCGCGTTCCACCACACATGGAAGAAGGTCATGCCGGGGCTGTCCGGCTCCGAGACATAGTTCCAACCCCACAGCGCGTCCAACCCCGCGGGCAGATCCGCGTGGGCCTTGGCAATCCAGTCCCTTTTGGCGTCGGCGGTCTGCTTAAGCCACGGCACGGCGAAGGTGGCCGCGGTCACGGTCGTGTCGTAGAGCATGGATTGCGTGTCTTCAAACGAGCGTTGCCCGAGCGCCAGCAGACGCCGCACGCGCTGTGCCCGGAACGAATCCGCCTCCGGCGCGAACCATCCTGGCCACTGCTCGCGGCTGAGGTTTGTGCGCTCGGTCGCATTCCACGGCGGGTTCCCGCACGCCTGCACATACCCGGACGCGGGATTGGTGATGGCCGGAAGATTCCCGGGCGGGATCAGCGGCCCCCATTGCAGCAAGGACGCGCCCCCGGGCACCGGCAACGACCAGTTCACGGTCTGCGGGGACGTGTTGGGCTCCTTGGACTCGCCCGGCGCCGCGGCCGGGGTCAGCATGTTGGGCGGACCGGGCCAGTACTTGGTACCGACCTTGACGTTATACACGTAAAAAATGTTGCCGTCCGCATCTGCGTACGTGATGTGAAAGCATGGGAACTGATGCAGGTTCAAGGCGTTCTGGAACGCGGCAAGGTTGCGTGCGTTGCCCATCTCGAACAACTGCCGCAGGCCGCCGAAGTCTCGGAAGCCGCCCACCAGGTAGCTGCAGAAACGGCCCTTATGCTTACCGATGATGGGACCGCGCGGGGTGTCCAGGTAGGGGACTTGCCGCTCTTCCATGCCGCCGGGCTGCTTCACGTAGTACGTCCGCGAATTCGCCACCATCTGGAGATAACGGATGGTGTCGCGATTGGCCAGCAGGGTCCGGGGATCGTCTTTGTCGGGCGCGGGACCCATCGTGTCGGGTTCCAGGTAGACGTCGGCAAAGTCGGTGAAATTGGGCGTGAACGCCCAACCCAGCCGCTGATTATGGCCCACCATGATCATGGGCAGGCCGAAAAGGGTCGCGCCCGCCACGTTGAAATCGCCCACGGTCAAGTGCGCCTCGTACCATTGGAAGGGGCCGCGGTAGTCGGCGTGCGGGTTGATGGCGAGGATTGGTTCGCCAGTCACCGAGCGCGAGGGGCCAACCGCCCACGCATTGCCGGTGGTAGCTGCCGGCGCGCGCCGCCACACGTCCGGCAAGTCGAACGGCGCGAAGCTCATGAGATAGCAGTGCAAGAGGGCAAGGATTTCTTCCGGCCTCACGCCATCCGCCCATTCCGGGGCCTTGCCGGGATGGTCGACCAGCCAGGTGTTCACGCCCAGGGCAAACCCTTCGCACAGGTCCCGCGTGACGGGATCCGCGAGCGGATAGGCGGACATTGCCGCCGCGAGATGCCCAACCTTCAGGGAAAACTCATCTGAATCGGCGAACTCCGGCCCGTACACCTCCGCGGCCCGGCCGCCCGCGATGCGATAGGCCTTCAACATGGCTTCAAGGTGATCGTCGGATTGCGCGTAGCCGAATGCGAAGGCCATCGCGATAAGGCTGTCCGCCTGGATGTGGGGCACGCCCCATTCGTCGCGGTAGATGGTGGCTTGTTCCCAAAGCGCACGGGGGTCCGGCGGGACCTGGGCTACGACGGGCAAGGCGCACACCGCCGCTACTGCGATCCCCAACAGGAACCGATGGATCACGTTGACTCCTTGCTGGTTGGGTGTTGGGGGCGCCATTACCCCCCCTCTAACTCCCCCCGCACGCGGGGGGAGAATGACAGGCGAGGGCGCCTGTCCCACACGCGCTTGCCACGCCGTCATTTTCGGGCGCTTTCCGGTCTGTACTCGCCCGTGCCTGTCCGTGCCGGTCGGTGCTAGTCCGTGCCTGTCCGTGTTCGTCCGTACCGGCCCACCTGCAATCGTCCCCCGTGGGGGACTCCCATGTCAACCGCGGGCGCGCTGAAAAACTTCGAGGGCGCGGGCGATCGCCTCGGCGAGCCGCTCGGGGTCCTGCGAACCGATGATAAGCGGTCGCTTGTCTGAAATCAGCAAAACGCCCCGGTCACCGCGCGCGTTGACGTAGGAGGCGGGCTTGCCCTCGAACATGCCGAAGCGGATTCCCCAGCCGCCCGCCTCGCGGAGGGGCTTGTATTTCACCATCCGGTACTCCTGCATCTTGTCAAATCCGATCCGGCGCCACATCATCGGGAAGAGGAAACCGAGTTGGGCGTACACGTCGTTCTCCCGAACGCGTACCCGGAGAAAGAGCAGGTTGGCAAGCAGAATAGCGACCACGATGCTGATGATGGGCACAACAGGTGGCAGTGGGTCGCTATCCTTGGGCGGATTCATCAGGAGCAAGAACTGGCCAACGGTCACAGCGCTCATCGTGAGCGCCAGGGTCACGTAGACCCAGATCGCGAAGCGTTGCGTCTCCTCGTACAAGGTCCGGTTCATGATCGGTCCCCCTGGTACGCGCCTCACGGCATCGTGTGCAATTGCTCCAGCACCGCCAGCGACTCCCGGTGGATGACGGGCGCGATCTCCGAGCCGCCGGAGTTCTCCTCGCCGTACTGCGGCTCGTCTGTTTCTCCATACGCGTAGGGTGGCTTAACATCCCACTGCGTCCTCGGGATGATGTACCCGATCTCGTCGTTTGCGAGACCGAAGATCATGTTGACCTTGCCGCGCATCTGTTTGCGCAAGGGCGGCACTTCCACCGGCTCGCCTGGGAAGTCCGCACCTTCGGGCGACTCGATGCCGCCTTCAGCGATCTCCGGATACAGCTCGCCGGGGATCGTCAGGATTTCCAGGTCGCCGATGCGGATGGCGTTGACTTCCGACTTGCCCTTGCCCCAGTACCAACCCGGGTGCACGAGTCCCAGCATGCACGCCGCGCCGTACAGCCCCTCCATGGGCACAAAGATCGTCTTCGCCACCACCTGCACCTTGGGATTCTCCGTCCGGATCGCCTCGGGACCGCGCAGCGAATTCGCGACGACAACGGCCAGATTCTCGCCGAGCGCCTGGGCCTTCTCGAAGCTCGCCGAATCGAACTTCTGCGCGCCGTCGCGGTGCGGCACGGTGGTATGGAGCTGCGTCATCAAGCCGCCCACCATGCCTTGGAAGTACAGGCACATGCCGCCGAAACCCTCGACGCCGTTGGGCTCGCTGACGCCGCCCTCGACACCCAGGCGCACCCAGTTCAGGAAGTCCGAGGTCAAAAGCGAAGTGCTGCCGCCGAGGGTTTCCGTGTGGTTGCCCCAGGAGACCATCGTGCCGATGGTTTCATCGGTGCCGTGCTTCACGAAACGCGCCGAGCACACATGCAGGTCGTACACGATGGGCTTGCGGCTGTCGTCGACGAACCCTTCCGGCTCGATGACCTTGTCCGCGAGGATCATGTCAGCGGGTTGCAGGTTGCGCACGGCCTCTTCGACGGCTTCCTTGCACGCCAGTTTGACCTTCTCCATGTATGCGTAGTCGAACTTGGGCCGGATCGGTGAGTAACTCCAAATGCCCATCGTGTCCGGCGCTTCGTGGTTGTGGCTCGTCGAAAACAGCACGTGGTCAATCTCGAGCGAGGGGTCCAGCGACTTGCGCACGGCGATGAACTTCTCGTGGAAGATGCCGATGCTGTCTATCGTCACCATGGCCAGCGTGACGCCGTTGTTGCGGAACGCGATGGCCCGCACCCAGAGCGGGTCGTTCACGCCTTTCGCGGGGCGGTTGTTCGAGAAGCCCGCCATCCACACCAAGTCCATCTTGCCGTTGCCGTTGCTGTCTGTCCACGAGTCGCCTTTGGACTCGTTGAACTTGCTGTCGCCATCGGCGTCGGTCCAGGTGTCGTACAGGCTCAGATTCGGCGTGATATCGCGCTTTGCGACGCCCACTTCCAGGACGCCCGGCGTGACGCTGTCACCGGCTGCGGGCTTGGCCAAGTCCGCCCGGTACGATCGGTAAGGGCCCTTGATGCGATAGCCGAAACATCCGGCAATCAAGAGCAATACAACGGCTACGGACGTCAAGATCTTGTGATTGGCAATGTAATCCAGCATGGCGGTATATCTCCCAACCCGCCACACTACCCCATGAATTCAGGTCAATGCAAAGAGAACGCCGTCCGGGTCATCTGTCATCTGAGCGGGTTTCCGGTGAGATTGGCGCGTCGTGCGTGGCAGCGCATGCCGGTTTATCCCCAAGCACGTCTGGTTGCGCACATGCGGCAATGCTGTAACATCATGTCGGCACACTGGCCGAGATCCGAGATTTGACATCTGAGATTTGAGATCTGAAATCTCCGCTCTGCTCGCCCATGTCGTGGATTTCTGCTTGCATGCGCCCTGCTTCAGCCGATACTCTACGCTTCTACTTAGAAAGGGCAATCATGAAGCGGCAATACGTTCAGACTCTCCAGGAAGGCGATACCGTCAACGACTACTTCGTGGCCACGCGAAAAGACCTGCGCGACCAACAGAAGGGCGGCAAGTTCCTGGGCATGGTATTCAAAGACAAGACCGGCGAAATCGGCGGCATCCTCTGGAACAACGCCGTGAGCGTCGCGCGTATGTTCGAGCTGGGCGACGTCGTGAATGTACGCGGCACGGTCACCAGCTACCAGGACCGCCTCCAACTCCGCGTCGATCAAGTGCTGCCGCTGCGCAAGGACGAGTACAACCCCGAAGACCTGGTCTTCGTGCCTGAAGACACGACGGAGGTGTTCCGGCAATTCCGCACGCTCATGGAGAAGGTCGAGAACGAATGGCTCCGCAAACTGGTGAACTCGTTCTTGGAGGACGCGTCGTTCGTCGAACGCTTCTCGGCGGCCGCCGCGGGCAAGAAGTGGCACCACGCGTATCGCGGCGGCCTCGTGCAGCACTGCACCGAGATCGCGCGTCTCGCCCTCGCGGTCTGCGAGATCTTTCCGCAGATCGACCGCGACATCCTGCTCACGGGCGTGCTCGTGCACGACATCGGCAAGCTCGATGAAATGACCCAGGACCTCTTCGTCGAATACACGACGGTGGGAAAGCTCCTGGGCCACCTCACGATCGGCACGGAGATGGTGCAGCGGCGAATCGACGCCATCGAAGGCTTCCCGGAAACCCTGCGCTTGCAGGTACTGCACTGCATCCTCTCGCACCACGGCGAACTCACCAACGGCTCGCCCGTTGTGCCGAAGACGCTCGAAGCCCTCGTGCTGTATCACCTCGACAACCTCGATGCGCAGACCGACGCGTTCAGCCGGCTCGTCGTGGAGACCCGCGAGAAGGGCCAAGCCTGGTCCGAGTACATCACCATGATCGATCGCCAGGTGTGGACGAAAGACGGCCTGTAAGCGGACCCGGGAGGGTGTGCCATGAATCGCAAGAAGACCGTCCTGGTGGTGGTCGCGCACGCCGATGACATGGAGTTTCTCGCGGCGGGCACCGTGGCGCGTTTCGTGCGCGAGTGCGGCTATGACGTCTACGAGTACATCCTCACCGACAACAGCAAGGGTTCATACCGCCTCGCGCCGGAAGAGTTGATCGCCGTATCCGCGCGCGAGGCGATCGAGGCGGGCCGTGTCCTGGGTCTGAAAGAGGTGCGACTCGAAGGCTACCCGGATGCCTACCTCAATGAAACGAATCCAAACGTGCTGCGCGGGAGGATCATGTCCATGATCCGCGAGGTCAAGGCAGACATCGTGATGAGCTGGGATCCCTTCGCGCCGTACGAGGACCATCCGGACCACCGCGTGACGGGGATGGCGGCCTACGAAGCAGCGAGCTTCAGTGGCAATCCGCTGTTCCATCCCGAACACGCGCACGCGCCGTATCCCGCGACGGAAGCCTATTGGTTCGCGAAGGTCCCCACGAACGCGGATTTGTTTGTGGACATTTCGAGCACAATCGACACGAAGTTAGAGGCGCTCCTGAAGCACGACTGCCAGATGCTGCTCACCATCGACGGCTTGGTTCAAGAGGCCAAATCAGTCGGCGCGGAGATTCACGCACTCGCCAACCTCGGCCCAGATGGACACCGCGCCCTGATCGACGCCGCCATCCGCTCTTTCTGCGCCGAAACGGGCGAAGAGGCCGGCATGCCCTACGCCGAACAGTTCCGCTATCAAAAACTCGGCATGCTCGACAAGGTTCTGGGCACCGCCTACGTCACCCCCGATTTCCCGATGTAGGATTTGAGGGCCTGACCCGAATGGCGCTAACTTTTTGCAGTGTGGATTCTGGATCAAAGCCAAACATCCTGCGGAAGCGGTCCGACCAGGAGCGCCGGCATCCTTGCCGGCTCTTGGAGAGGCATCCTCTCGCAAAGACGCAAAGGCTACACCAATAAGACACAGGCGAGGGCGCCTGTGCCACACGCGCTTGCCCCGTTCGTGTTTGTACGTGCCCGTCCGGGTCCCCCCAGAACTGCTTCACTCCATCGCCGCGGGCTTTCCGTAGACCTCGACTTCGACATAATGGTTGGTTTCGTCCGTCGTGTTTCCGTTGGAGTAGAGACGAATGTAGCGGCCCTTGATGCCTTTGGCATCCATCAGGCGACCTTCGTAGTTCTCGATGTACTCTTTGTCCTTGCCAACGCCGAAACCTGAAGAGTTGTCGTGGTCGTTGTTGTAGACGTTCTGGACATTCTTCGTGAACTCCGCGTCATCGGCCACGCGGACAACAAAATCGAAGTAAACGCGGTCGGCGGCATGGAAGTGCCAAACGACAATGGCATAGATCTCGGAGACCTGACCGAGGTCGATCTGGGCCCACTGCACGCCGTAGGTCAATTCAACCAGGTAATCCTGCTGATAGCCCTTTTCCCCATCCGTCAGGAAAGCCAGTTTGCCGTAATTGGGATCGGGGTCGCTGCTGGTGACGGCCTTGCCCTTGGCAAGGTTGATGGCGCCTTTCGGAGCCATGAACGGCGGGCGCAGTTTGTAACTGCGCTCTTCGAGATTCTCACCGTGATAATCGAGAGGCGTACCGCCGAAGTTCGGCGGCGGGAGTTCAATCGCGATCGGTTCGAGGTCCGCATTGGCCCCGGGGTCGTTCGGCGCCGCCCCTTGCTCGGGTGGCTGCGAGGCGGCGGGCTGCTCTTGCGCGGGTTCCGCAACAGTGGCCGTCACCGGCTTTCCGTAGACCTCGACCTCGACATAATGGTTGGTCTCGTCCGTTGTGTTTCCGTTGGAGTAAAGACGAACGTAGCGGCCCTTGATGCCCTTCGCATCCATCAGGCGGCCTTCGTAGGTCTCGATGTACTCTTTGTCTTTGCCAACACCCAAACCCGAAGAATTGTCGTGGTCGTTGTTGAAGACGGTCTGGACATTCTTCGTGAACTCGGCGTCATCGGCAACGCGGACAACTACATCAAAGTAGACGCGGTCGGCGGCATGGAAGTGCCACACGACAGTGGCGTAGATCTCGGAGATCTGACCAAGGTCGATCTGGGCCCACTGCACGCCGCTGGCCAGCTCAACCAGGTAATCCTGCTGATAGCCCTTCTTGCCGTCTGTCAGGAAAGCCAGTTCGCCGTGGTTGGGGTCGGGGTCGCTGCTGGTGACGGTCTTGCCCTTGGCGAGGTTGGTGACGCCTTTGGGAGCCATGAACGGCGGGCGCGGCTTGTAACTGCGCTCTTCGAGGTTCTCGCTGAAATAATCGAGTGGCGTTCCGCCGAAATAGGGTTCCGGCAGTTGAATGTCGATGGGTTCAAGCCCCGCCCCGCTCTCCGATGAACGAACCTCGAAACGGCCCGCGCCGGAGACATCCCGCCCCGCACCGCTCAGTATTGGCCCATCGCGCCGGGCATTCTCCGCGCGCGGCTCCCGCGAAGCATCGGGCTTGACCTGCGCCGCCTCGGCGCCGATTGGTGCGGGCTCGGCAACGATGGATGTGACGGTTGCTGTGTTGGCTGTCGGGGGATCCTCGGCGCCGGTGGACGAATCGAGCTGATTGAACGCCACGATGCCCAATACAACGGCGAGCAGTGGCACACCCAACAGAACGGCCTTGGACACTATCGCGCTCGTCAGCGCGCCGCCCGCGGCGGCGGGCACCCCCGAAACCGCCATCTTGCCCACGACGGCGATGAGCTGAGCCGGGGCGGCTTCGGCCATGTGGGCTGTAAGACTCGCGGTGAGGGCCGTGGCGCCGACCTGAATGCCCTTTGTGCGGAGCGCCTCGCGGATGCCTTCGACGCCCTTGCCGACGCGATAGGTCACCGTTTGGCGCGACACACCGAGGCGTTCGGCTATCGCCGCGTGACTCTCCCCCAACATGAAATGCGCGACGAGCGCATCCCGCGTGTCTTCCGGCAGCGCGGCGATGGCGTCATCGACCAGCGATTCGATTTCCGGCCACGCAATTCCCGTCGCGCCGGGTTGATGGTCCATGTAGCGGCGCTCCCGGTCCCGGCGGCGGCTCGCGGCCTTCACACGGTCCCGCGCCTTGTTCGCAGCGACGCGATGCAGCCATGCGCCCAGGTTGGTGCGAGGCGGCTTGCGAGTCTGGGCGAGCGTGAGAAAACACTCCTGCGCCGCATCCTCCGCCTCGGCCGCGTCGCCCAGCACGCGCCGGCACGCGCCGTACACGACGCCCGCATAACGCCGCGCCACTTCGGCGAAGGCCTCCGCGTCGCGTTCGCGCGTCCACCGTTCCAGCAAGGTCCAGTCGTTGTACGCCATGTCTCAAACTCCGTGCTTGCAGATCGTCCATCCTACTGGATAGACGACGCCAAGCACGGCTTGGCCAATGAACCGGAATACGGCCGTTCGGGACTGACCCCGTCTTTCGCGAAGGCTTTGCGCAGCGAAACACGGGGTCTGTCCCTTTGTTTCCCTGTCCCTTTGTTTCCCCAAGAAAAGACATTTCACCGCGAAGCCGCGAAGTTCGCAAAGCAGGAACAATATCTCTCGCCAAGGCGCCGAGGCGCAAAGGAACAGCGAAGAATGAAAATGTATGTATTTGAATCTTGCTTTGCCTTCGCGTCCTTCGCGGCTTCGCGGTGAAATCAGATCAGAATCACGGGCGGGACGCCCGTGCCTCATTCCATCCTCTCTCCTCTAGATCGGTGCTATCGGTGAACGTACCTCTTGGATTGGTTGCGGCTGCACCGCACTACACTCGTCCGTGTTCGTCCGTGCCTGTCCGTGCCTGTCCGTGTTCTCCCTACAACTGCTTGTCAAACCACTCCGCCATCACCGCGACTTCCTCCGGCAAGGTCGGCCACGGATGCGCGCCGCCCGGCTTAACGATAAGTTCGGCCTGACCGCCCGCGGCCTTCACCGCATCCACAAACAACTCCGACTGGCGCAGCGGCACGAGCGGATCCGCGTCACCGTGGATCAATAGGAAGGGCGGCAGCGCGCCACTCTTGACCTGGCGGCTGGGCGAGATGGCGATTGCCTTCTCCTGGATCTCCTCAGGCGTGTGGCCTTCAACTCCGCCAGCGAACAGGAGGTTGCTGATGGTTTCACTTAGATTCGGACTCCCCGCGATCATCTCCGCGAGGTCTGTCGGCGGAAAGAACACCGCCACGGCTTTCACGCGCGTATCAACATGCTTGAGCGGATCCTTGGCCGCCGGGTCGGCCTCTTCCGGCGTGACGGCGGCGAGCGTGGCGAGGTGTCCGCCCGCGGACGCGCCCAGCATCCCCAGACGGTTCGGATCGACGCCATATTCAGGGGCTTTGGATTTCACCCAACGGATCGCCGTCAAAACGTTCTCGCGCATTTCCGCGCCCGTGTACTTGGTGACCGAGCCGGGCCGCATCGCAAAAACCGTGTATCCCTTGCTGCAGAAGATGCTGAACACCTGCGCCTTCGTGTGATCGTTGATCTTTCCGCGATCCGAGTGCCACGCCCCGCAGACCACGTCAATCACGCCGAGGCCGTTGCTGTCGCCCTTGGGTTTGTAGATGTCCGCGAGCAGTCCCGTGCCGTGGATTTCCGCATACACCACGTTCTCCTGCTGGGTATAGGGCAACTCTTCCTGGGCAGCGGCCCTCACCGCGGCCACGCACAACAGCACCACCGCCAAACGATTGACCATTCGCAATGTCCTCACGATATCCATCTCCCGCAGTTGAATGGGACTGACACCGTCTTTCGCGTGGTCTTCGGCAGCGAAACTCAGTATCTGTCCCTACCCTGTCAAAGAAAGACGACAGGCGAGGGCGCCTGTCCCACACGCGCTTGCCCGTCCCGTCAAAGAAAGATGACAGGCGGGGGCACCTGTTAGCACGCGCTTGCCCGTCCCCTACCTTACAAAAAAGTCATCGTAGCGCAACGGCTCTCCGCTTTCCCAAGGCCGGTAGGTGTTGCAGAAGTCCACCCGCTCCGCGGTCGGCGGATGGCTCGACCGCAGGACCTTCATGATCCACGGCGGGCGCGGATAGCCAAGGTTTTCACTGTAGAGCTTCACGAAGGCGGTGGCCGCGCTGTGGTTGTCCTGCGTCAACTCCAGGCCGAAGCGGTCCGCCTCATGCTCGATGTATCGCGAATAGGTCAGCCCGACCGGCTCGATCACCAGGGACACGACAAACGCCAGGAACAGGAACAGCGGCAGCGCCGCGACATCATGCCATGCCGTGAACCCCATGCGGCCGCCGAATTTGCGAATACATACGTTGCCAAGCCGGTAGATGACGTAGAGACTCACGAGGGCCAGCGTTGAAAACACGAACACGCCGCGCACGACGTGGCCCAGCACGTAGTGTCCCATCTCATGCGCCATCACGAACAGCAGTTCGCGCTCGGTGAGCGCCTTGATCGCGGTGTCCCAGAGCACGATGCGCTTGGTCTGAAGGAAGCCGTTGACGTAGGCGTTGAGCGCCTTCGTGTCCACGCTCTTGTTCACCTCGAAGACGCGGCCGCCCTCGATGCCCGCCGACTCGGCGAGGTCGAGGATCTTCGTTTCGAGGGCCTTGTCCTGCATTTGTTGAAAGTCGTTGAAGAGTGGGTCCACCCAGATCGGCACCACAAAGAGCATGAAGAACATGAAGGGATAGATCAGCAATCCGGTGTAGAGCCACCAGCGGCGTGGCGACCGCTTCACGAGCAGGAAGGGCACCCAGAGAAAGACCGCCCCAAACACGCACGTCACCAGGATCCCGAGCAGCGCATCCGTCGTCCACTTCGCGAGGGTCTGGTTCGACAGGCCGTACGCGTGCTGGCGGAGGTATCCCGCGTAGAACGACAGCGGCAAGTCCAGCAGGAAGTCCACGAGTACAAACAGCACCCAGTACACGACGACCACGAAGAACCACTTGCGCCCGATGCGAACCGCCAGGTTGCGCATCCGCGCCGAGAATCCCGAGAACACGAGGAGGGCAGGGACAAACAGTTCCCAAATCTTCGCAAACACCCACAGCACAATGCCGGTCTTGTAATACCGGACCGCCTTCTCAGACGGTTCCGGGAGTGTCACCGGGGCATCGCCGGGAGCGGCAGTCGCCGCGCCCGCAACCGGGGCGGCATCGGGCGTGGGAGCCTCCTGGGCGCACACGGCCACAGCCGCCACTAGAAAAACTGCCAAGAGGCACGAAATTCGCAGAACAGAAAACATTGAGGGTATCGCTCCTTTGAGGCGGCCCAAGCGCCTTCCCGTACTGTACACCATTGGGTGAGTGCCCTGTGAAGTCGGAAAGGCAAGAAAGGGCACGGACATACACGGACGCCGCCCCCGTTTTCCGAAAAATTCTGGTATAATGTGGTTCGATTGACCCGGAGATCACGCAATGGCAGGGATATCCAGCATTTCGGGAATTGGCGCTGGCATTGAAGCCATTCGCCTGGAGACGGAGTTCCAGGCGCTGGCGCTTCGCCGCCAGGTCGATGCCCTGAACCTCCAGGGGGATCTCGCCATTCAGCTCATCCAATCCGCCGTGGTCACCGACCCCTCCGTCGGCCAGAACCTCGACGTGCTCGCCTGACGAAGACCCCGACCCGCCCCGCCCTTCCTTCTTGACCTTCCACGCGCAAAAGGCAAAGATGGCCTTCAGAGGCAGGACTTCGCAATCCGGGGGAGCGCGGCATGAGATTCCCGATTCTTGTCTTCCATGTCTTGGCGCTGGCAGCCGCCGCCGAGTACGAGGCGGACGTCTGCGTGTACGGCGGCACCGCCTCAGGCATGATGGCCGGGATAGCCGCGGCCCGCACGGGTCACACGGTCATCATCGTGGAGCCTTCGCGGTGGCTGGGCGGGATGGTCGGCGGGGGGCTCCGCGTCGCCATCGACTGCAAGTATCCGCGCGACATCGGCGGGCTCACCAAGATGATGCTGGAGGAGGACGCCAGGATCGGTGGCGAATCCCCTCACGAGCGTCAGAAGGCCTTCCGCGATCTTTTCAAGCGCCTCGCAGAGGTGCACGGTCTGCAGGTGTTGTACGAGCACCGGCTAGGCCGTGTCGAGAAGGTGGATAAACATGTCGTGCGTATTCACCTGGACCACGCTCCGCCCGAGGCGGACGGCTGTCCGGCGGCCGAGGCGACGACAAAGGATTCCGCCCAAATCGTCGCAAAGGTTTTCATAGACGCCAGTTATGAAGGCGACCTCATGGCCGGAGCTGGCGTTTCCTATGTCACGGGCCGGGAATCGGCCCAGGAATATGGCGAGTCCCTGGCCGGGGTGCGCGGTCTGCGCAAGTTCGATATTGACCCCTACGTGAAACCGGGCGACCCGTCCAGTGGTTTGCTGCCGATGATTGACCCCGAGCCCGTCGGCGAAATGGGGGCCGCCTCACCTCACACCATGGCCTACAACTTCCGTCTCCAGTTTGTGCCCGAGAGCGAGGGGCGTCCGCTGGGCTCACCGTCGCGCGAGAACCCCGGACAGTACGAACTGGTTCGCCGTGCTTTGGCGAAGGACCCAGCGCTAATCGGCTGGCCCAACGGCAATTACAACCGGAAGACAGTCATCTCCAGCGGCATTCCTGGACGACAATCGGCCTACGCGGACGCGGACTGGCCGGAACGGGCCGCTATTTGGCGCGAGTGGATCGACCACGCGAAGATCATGCACCAGCTTACGGCCTCCACGGATGCCCTCAAGCCCGGTGAATATCCTGATAGCGGCGATTTCCCTCCCCAGCTCTACATTCGCCTCGCGCGCCGTATGAAAGGGCGGTACGTGATGACCCAGCACAACCTCGCCCACGAGACCACCGTAACCCACTCGATAGGGCTGGGCTTCTACTTCGTCGACATCTATCCCTGCCGTCTCGTCGCGTTGGACGGTAAAGTAGCGTCTGAGGGCGAAACGAATGAGCTGATTTCGCCGGGCCCATATCCAATTGCCTACGGGTCGCTGACCCCCGAGGCGAGGGAGTGCGGGAATCTCCTGGTGCCGGTCTGCATCTCCGCTTCCCACGTGGCGTTGTCGTCGATTCGCATGGAGCCCACCTACATGATCATGGGCGAATCGGCGGGAATCGCGGCGGCGCAGGCCATCGAGGAAGGCCTGGATGTCCAGGACATCGACATGGCCCGCTATGAGGCCGCGCTCGAAGGGGCCGGTCAAATCCTCCGTTGGGACGGCCAGTCGTATGCCGATTTCCGCAGGGGCTGGGAGAAGTGGAAAGCAACGCAGGAGTGAGTCGCGGGCGCACGCCGTAAACCAACCGGTGGCGTTTGCCCGTAGCGTTAACCGGTAGCGCCGTCGAAGCTCCATGCGCCGCGGCGGGTTTCCGCGGCGAGACCGTCTTGGAGCATGCGGAGGAATCTCGCACGCGAGACCTCACGCGCGCCGAGCCGTTCGAGGTGGGGCGTGTGCATCTGGCAGTCGACGAGGCGAAACGCCCACGCTCCCAGTTGCCGGACCAGCGAGGTGAAGGCAACCTTGCTGGCGTTGGATTCTTTCGAGAACATCGATTCGCCGAAAAAACAGGCCCCCTGCGACACGCCATAGAGACCGCCCGCCAAGGCGCCGTCCTTCCAGCACTCCACGGAATGCGCGTAACCGGCGACGTGCAGCGCGATGTACGCCCGCTCCATCTCGGGCACGATCCAGGTGCCGTTGCGTTGGGGACCGCGCACCTCGGCACAGGCACGGATGACGTCCGCGAACGCGGTGTCCATCGTCACGGTGAAGGTGCCTGCTTTGATCTCGCGTTCCAGCCGCCGTGACACATGCAGTTGCGTGGGCGTCATCACCATGCGCGGGTCAGGCGACCACCAGAGGATCGGGTCGTTTTCCGTGTACCACGGGAAGATGCCCATGCGGTAGGCGAGCAAGAGCCGGTCGACGGACAGGTCGCCGCCGATGGCCAGAAGGCCATCATCCAATGCCAGGTGAGGAGGAGGGAAGATGAGGTCTTCGGAGAGTCTGAACAGGGGCATGGCCGTTCACCGCGCTCAGGAGTAGTCGAAGGAAATCCGGTCGTCCTTCACATCAACCAGCACGCTGCCGCCCTTCTCCAGGCGCCCGAAGAGCACCTCGTCGGAGAGGGCATCCTTGATCTCGGTCTGGATGAGGCGCCCCAGCGGCCGCGCGCCAAAACTCTTGTCGTAGCCGTGCTCCGCGAGCCATTTGCGCGCGGCCTCGGTGATGGCGAGGCTTACCTTGCGCGCCGAAAGGCGGCCTTGCAGTTCCGCGATGAACTTGTCGACGATGCGCTCGATGATATCCGGCGGCAGCGAATGGAACGACACGATCGCGTCGAGCCGGTTGCGGAATTCGGGCGAGAACGCCTTCTCGATCGCCTTCAGTCCCTTGCTGCCGGCGTCCTGGGACGCCGCGCCGAAGCCGATGGTCTGGGCGGCCATTTCGCGCGCGCCCGCGTTGGACGTCATGATGAGGACGACGTTGCGGAAATCGGCCTTTTTCCCGTTGTTGTCCGTGAGGGTGGCATGGTCCATCACTTGCAGCAGGATGTTGAAGAGGTCCTCGTGGGCTTTCTCGATCTCGTCGAGCAGGAGGACGCAATAGGGATGGCGCCGGATCTCGTCGGTCAACAGACCACCCTGCTCGAAACCCACATATCCCGGCGGCGCACCGATGAGCCGCGCCACGGTGTGCTTCTCCATATACTCGCTCATGTCGTAGCGCGCGAAGTGCACGCCCATGATCGCGGCGAGTTGGCGTGCCACCTCGGTCTTGCCCACGCCCGTCGGCCCGGTAAACAGGAAGCAACCTGTGGGCTTGTCTTCGCTACCAAGGCCCGCACGCGACCGCTTGATACTCGTGGACACGGCGTGAATGGCGTCGTCCTGTCCAAACACGACGCGCTTCAGTTCCTCTTCCAGCGAGCCCAACTGGACCTTGTCCGAGGACGACACGCTGCGCGCCGGGATGCGCGCCATCTCTGCGACGATCCGCTCCACGTCGATCGGGCGGATGGTTTTGCGCGTGGGGTTCGGCATGAGGCGGACGCTCGCGCCCGCTTCGTCGATCACGTCGATGGCCTTGTCCGGCAGGAAGCGATCGTTGATGTGCTTGGCCGAGAGTTCCGCCGCCGCGCGGAGCGCCGTGTCGGTATAGACGATGTCGTGGTGCTTTTCGTAACGCGACTTCAGCCCACGCAGGATCAGCACCGTCTCTTCGACCGAAGGCTCGAGGATCTCGATCTTCTGAAACCGCCGCGACAGCGCGCGGTCCTTCTCGAAGTGGTTCTTGTACTCTTCGTACGTGGTCGAGCCGATGCACCGCAGATCGCCGGAAGCCAGCACGGGCTTCAAGATGTTTGACGCGTCCATGGTGCTGTCCGCGGTCGCGCCCGCGCCCACGACGCTGTGGATCTCGTCGATGAAGAGCACCACATCATCGCGCGCCACCAGCGCCCCAATGACCGCTTTCAGGCGCTGCTCGAATTCGCCCCGGAACTTCGTGCCCGCCAGCAGCGCCGGCAAATCAAGAAGGAGAATCTCGACGTTCTTCAGCACGTCCGGCACGCCGCCTTCGTGGATGCGCAGGGCCAGTCCCTCGACGAGGGCGGTCTTGCCCACGCCGGGTTCACCCACGTAGATCGGGTTGTTCTTGCGGCGGCGGCACAGCACCTGGATCGTTCGACGAATCTCGTGTTCGCGTCCGATGATCGGATCGATCTTGCCTTCGGCGGCCCGGCGATTGAGGCTGATCGTGAAGGCCTCGAGCGGATCCCGGCGCGGGTGCGGCGCTTCGTCGCCTTCGGGCTCGTCCTCGGACTCAACGGTTTCCGGTTCAGTCAGGAATTTCGAGATGCCGTGGGAGATGTAGTTCAGCACATCCAGCCGCGTGATACCTTCCGTGCGCAAGAAGTAGGTGGCGTGCGCGTTCTTCTCGTCGAAGATGGCGGCCAGGATATCGCCGGCGTCGACTTCCTTCTTGCCCGAATAGTGGACGTGCGCGATGGCGCGCTGCATGAGGCGTTCAAAGCCGAGCGTCTGCTGCGGCACATGATCGCGGCCCGTGGGCACACGCTGCAACTCGGTCTCGAAAAACTCCTCCAGGGCCTTGCGCATGTTGTTGATGTTGCCGCCGCAGTTCACGAGGATTTCGCGGCCGTAGACATCGTCGAGCAGCGCGTAGAGCAGGTGCTCCACGCATAGATACTCGTGGCGGCGGTTGCGCGCTTCCGTAAGCGCGGCTCCCAGCGACCTTTCCAGGGACTTACTGAACATGCGTCAAACTTCCTGCGGACCTAAGCCGGTTCCATCGAGCAACGCAGGGGAAATCCGTTCGCCTGCGCGTTGGCGTGCACGGTCGAAATCTTGGTCGCGGCGATGTCTTCCGTGAAGACGCCACACACGCCGACGCCGTTTTCATGGACGTTGAGCATGATGCGCACCGCCTCCTCGGGTTCCTTGTGAAACACGGTGCGCAACACGGCCACCACGAAGTCCATGGTCGTGTAATCGTCGTTATGCATCAGCACGCGGAACATGGGAGGCGGTTTGACCTGCTCCCGCGTCTCCGTGGCGACGCCCTCGCCCAGACCCGGAACGTACTCTGCCATCTTGATTTATGCCTTGCACCCACACCGGGCGCGTCAATCCTGCAAGTGGATCAATCGTCTCTATAGTATCACATGAACAGGCGGAAAGTACGCCCTCGAACAGGTCCTGAACCTGCGAAAACGAGGCTTGCCCGCGCGAGGTGCGGAACCATCCCAGATCTGAAATCTGAGATCTCAAATCTGAGATCTCAAATCTCAGACCAGCTTCCGTTGTCCTTCTGCAGGCTCCCATTCGTCCCATCCCTCCCATCCTTCCCATAACTCCCATTCCCTCCGCGGTCTGCGTTGTGTACAATACCCCGATT
>JADLGB010000139.1 GCA_020849535.1 Candidatus Hydrogenedentota bacterium | reverse complement strand
TGCGCGAACTGGCTGAGGATTTCAAAAAAAGTCCCCTCGAAGAGCCTGATCGCTTGATCGAGGTCTCCGAGGGGTGTACTCCGTAAGGTCTACCACAACCTAGGAGTACTCCACGATGTATCATGATTTGCCGCGCGATGCCAGCTTCTGGCAGTTTCTTTTTTCCGTGGACGAGGATCTGGCCCGCACCGCCAAGAGCCAGGGGTGCGCGTGCGGGGGACGCCTGCATGGGGCCAAGTATCCCCGCAAGCCCCGCGGAGCCGGGGATCTGTCCGAGGACTACCACAGCCGCCTGAGTTTTTGCTGCGATCGCGACGGTTGCCGCAAACGGACCACGCCCCCGTCCGTCCGTTACCTCGGCCGGAAGGTCTACCTGGGGGCCATCGTCATCCTGGTAGCGGCCATGCGCCAAGGGCCTTCGCCTCGCCGAGTCCGCGAGCTGACGGAACTATTTGGTGCCGACCGGCGCACCATCGCGCGGTGGCAGGTCTTCTGGCGCGAACACTTTCCGCAAACTCCCTTCTGGAAGGCCGCCCGTGGTCGCTTTGTCCGCCTGCTTCTCGCCGATCTGCCCCGCGCGCTCCTGGAAGCCTTCGCGCACCAGGCGGCGGACGCGCGGGAACAGTGGAAGCAGCTCCTGGAGTTTCTCTCACCGATCACGCTCACCGGGGCCCTGGTGATCAAGGGACTTTCGTAAAAGCAAAATCCCCGCAGAAGATGCGCATCGAGCGCGCGAGAGAGGCGGGGTATACGTGGTCTCACGGTCGTTTTCACCTTCGTGTACTCGATTTGTGAGGAACCATCATGAATCCCCAGTCTCTTTCCAATCCCTCGGCCGCGTGGGCTCACTTTCGCTTTGCGATCGTGGGCTCGCTCTTGAGCGCGCCACCGTCACGCGGTGACCTGCAGGCGGCGATCGCCGCTCTGGCGAACAGGACCTGGACCCATCCGATTACCCAGCGCGACGTGCACTTCTCGGCCAAGACCATCGAACGTTGGTTCTATCGCGCGCGAGCAGAGCGCGACGATCCTGTGGGAGTGCTGCGGCGGGCCGTGCGGAAAGACTGTGGCCAAGTCTCCTTGTCGTCAGAACTGGTGGAGTCTTTAACCCGGCAATATCACGACTATCCCTCTTGGACCTATCAGCTGCACTACGACAACCTCCAGGCCCAAGTGCAGCGGGAGAAGGCACTCGGTCCGTTGCCGTCCTACTCCAGTGTGCGGCGGTACATGGTCGCGCGGGGACTCACGCGTAAGCCGCGGCCAGCCCCCAAGTCGCGACCTGGCGAACTCCTGGCGGCGCGGCGACGTGAACAGCGCGAGATCCGCAGTTACGAAGCCGCCTATGTCGGTGGACTGTGGCATCTCGACTTCCATCATGGTTCGCGCAAGATTCTCACCGCGCGCGGGGAGTGGCTACGTCCGCTGGCCCTCGGCATCCTGGACGATCACTCACGGCTCTGCTGTCACCTGCAGTGGTACCTGTCGGAGACGACCGAGGATCTCGTGCATGGCCTCTCGCAAGCGTTGCAGAAACGGGGCCTGCCCCGCGCCTTGATGACGGATAACGGCGCGGCCATGATGGCCGAAGAGTTCCGGGAGGGCCTATTGCGGCTGGGCATCGTGCATGAAACCACCTTGCCTTACAGCGCCTATCAGAACGGGAAACAAGAATCCTTCTGGGGCAACTTGGAAGGGCGGTTGATGGAGATGCTCCATCACTTGCCGGAGTTGACGCTGGACTTCCTCAATCAGGCCACGCAGGCCTGGGTGGAGTTGGATTACAACCACGCCACGCATCGAGAACTCGGTTGCGCGCCGGTGACGCGTTGGACGCAAGCGAAGGACGTGCTGCGTGCGAGCCTGTCGTCCGACGGCTTGCGGCAAGCGTTTCGGATGCAAGTCCAGCGACGCGTGCGCCGCAGCGATGGCACCATCTCGCTCGGCGGCCAGCGTTTTGAGATTCCCTCGCGCTATCGCCACTTTCGGGACGTGGTGGTGCGTTATCCGCGTTGGGACTTGGGACGGGTGGATCTGATCGATCCGCGTCAGGAAACGGTCCTCTGTCGTCTCTGGCCCTGGGACCGTCAGGCCAACGCCGACGGTCAGCGGGCGCTGCTCACTCCCACGGAAACCTGCGTGGCCGGTGAGCTGACTGCTTCGTCCGGCGAACTGCCACCACTGCTCAAACAGCTGTTGGCCGAATACTCGGCCACCGGTCTGCCACCGGCTTACTTGCCCCAAAACGCACCCGCGCAGCAGACCGAGGAAGGAGGTGCCGCATGAGTACCAAGAAACTGCTGGCACTGTGGGGTCTGAAATGGAATCCTTTTACCCCCGATGTTCCCGGCGAAGCGCTGCACGTGACGCCCCGCATCGACCACTTCGCCTGGCGCGTGGAACAGTTGGTCCAGGAGGGCGGCTTCGCGCTGATCTCCGGTGAGTCGGGAACCGGCAAGTCGGTGGCCCTGCGTGTCGTGGCCCAACGACTGGCGGTGGTGCGCGACGTGATGGTCGGCGCGGTGGAGCGGCCCCAGTCTAAGAGCGCGGACTTCTATCGGGAGTTAGGCGACATCTTCTCGGTGAAACTGCGTCCCTCGAATCGCTGGGGCGGCTTTCGCGCCTTGCGGGAGCGTTGGAAGTCCCATGTGGCTTCCACACGCATCAAACCCGTACTGCTGATTGACGAAGCGCAAGAGATGGATCCGCACGTGCTGAGTGAGTTACGGATCCTCTGCAGCGCGGACTTCGACGCCACGAGCCTGCTGACCGTGATTCTCTCCGGCGACGGACGGTTGTTGGAGTTGCTGCGTCAGGAAGACCTGATTCCGTTGGGAACGCGCATCCGCGCGCGGCTCATGACTGAACCGGCTTCGCGCGATGAGTTACTGACCCTGCTCAGCTACGCCTTGTCCAAAGCGGGCAATGCCACGCTGATGACGGCGCAGTTGATGGAGACCCTGGTCGACCACGCCGCTGGGAACTATCGCGTGTTGATGACCATGGGCGCGGACCTGCTTGCGGCGGGGATGTTGCGGGAAGTGGAACAGCTGGATGAGAAGTTGTATCTGGAGTTGTACCAATCCCACCGGCCAGCGGCCGCGCCGAAGAAGAAAGCGAGGACCTGAAGATGGTGCTGCAGCATCTTGATCCGCTTCCCGTGGTGCGCGTCGACCAGATCCCGCGCGACGAACAGACGCATCGCTGGTTGGTTGAATCGTTGTGGGGAGAATCGTCGGTGGGTGTGATCGGAGGCGCACCCAAGTGTTCCAAGACCTGGTTAGGTCTGGATCTGGCTCTCAGTGTGGCCACGGGGACGGCGTGCCTGGGGCGGTATGCAGTGCCCCGGCCTGGTCCGGTGTTGATCTATCTGGCGGAGGATGCGTTGACGATGGTGCGTCAGCGCGTGGAAGGTATGGCCTGCCACCGCGGCCTGGAACTGTCCCATGTCGATATCCATGTGATTACGGCCTCGTCGCTCCGACTCGACCGTGAGCCGCATCGTAGTCGGCTGTTGGAGACGGCTCGGCGGTTGCGGCCGCGCTTACTGCTGTTGGATCCGCTGGTCCGGTTGCACGGCGTGGACGAAAACAACGCCGGAGAAGTGGCTCAGTTGTTGGCCTACTTCCGTTCCCTGCAGCGGGAACTGGATCTGTCGGTGATGTTGGTGCATCACACGCGTAAGAATGCCGCGGGAGGCGCGGCCGCTGGACAAGGCCTGCGTGGTTCGAGTGATCTGCACGCGTTCGGGGACTCGAACTTGTACCTGCGTCGTGTGCGGGATCGCTTGGTGTTGCTGAGCGAACACCGCGCGGCTCCTGCACCGCCCGCTGTGACGTTGGAACTCGTCGCCACGGATGCGGCCATGGCGCATCTAGAAGTAGTCGCCGCGTCTCTCGGTGATCGGCCGGTCAGTCTTCAGGAGCAAGTCTTGACCTGCTTGGCCCAGGACGGCACATGGACCCGTACGCGACTGCGCGACGTGCTGTCCGTCCAGAACCAGCGTCTGGGTGAGGCCTTGGAGGCCTTGGAGCGAACTGGCAAGATTCGCCGCGCATCCGATGGCTGGCAGCGTGTGGACTGAATCGGCGATGAGGACCGTTCCGTGTTCCCTATAGGGATAGTGGGAACGGAACGGTCCTCGTCTGTTTCACGATGCGACCCATCCCACATCTCATAAGGAAACGGCCATGCCTGGTATCGACTTCCGTCGTCTGCGCGCGGAGATCTCGATGCGTCAAGTGTTGCAGTTAGTGGGCTTCCAACCGACTCGGTGTCGGAGCGATCAGTGGTACGGCCGTTGCCCGTTGCCAGGCTGCGGCCTCGGATCGAACACGTGCTTCTCGGTCCACGTGACCTTGGAGCGGTATTACTGCCATCGTTGCCACTGTCACGGCCATCAAGTCGAACTCTGGGCGGACGCCACGGGCTTGCCACTGCATCCAGCGGCTGTCGACCTGTGCGCACAGTTGGGACACGACGTACCGTGGCTCTAATGAGGTCCGGCAACGCGCGTCCCGTTCTCCGCCAGCGTGACGCATCTCATGAACGCGCTCACCCACCCCCCAGAGAAGAGGCCACCGGTATGCCCGTTCGGCACCACGCGATCCAACTTCCCTCAACGATCGTGAACAGGAGCCCCTCAATTATCGTGCTCACTCTCAAAGGTCAAGCTTTCCCAAGTCGTTGACAGTCATGGTGACCAAGCATATCGCCCCGATGCCACCGCCGATGCGTTCCAGCTGGATGAGGCACTCGCCCAGCTGCCGGTGAAGCGTGGCCCGTACTTCGCCAGACGGCGGCACCCCAGTCGGTTCCATATGCTCCGGGCGAACCCACCCGAAGCTGCCCCGCTCCCCGATGACCAACAGCCGGTCCAGATCGCTCTCACCTGGCGGTATCGGGTCGCCCCGGCGAGCACGCTGTTCGGCAATCCGAACCCATTTGCCGAGCGTGAGCATCAGGTAGCGGTTGGTCAGGGTGACGTGCTCCAACACTTGATCTACTGACCATCTGTCCGATGCAGGCTTGAATCGCCGCAGTTGTTCGTCTCGGTCGAACCACGCATCGACGCTCGCGATGGTTGAGCAGAGGGTTTCGCGGACGGTGCAGATCGTTCGTTCGTAGGCCATTACTAGTATCGTCTCGATTTGGCCGGCA
>JADLGB010000138.1 GCA_020849535.1 Candidatus Hydrogenedentota bacterium | reverse complement strand
CACATCCCCGGCGGACCCGGCATCCGGGTCGATAGCCATCTCTTTCCGGGTTACGCCGTGCCGCGGTACTACGATTCACTGCTGGCGAAAGTGGTTTCCTGGGGCAACGACCGTGACGAGGCGACGCGGCGCCTGGCGGGCGCGCTTTCCGAGTTTACGACGGTCGGCGTAAAGACCACGGCGAACCTCTGCGCCCGGATTCTCCAGAGCGACCGTTTCCGCCGCGGCGACCTTTCCCCCGAGATGCTTGATCAATTCATCGCCAAATCGCGATAGTATGGGGATGACTCTGCGGAAGCCGCGCACGTGGGCTTCCGCCCCGGCGGGGTTCCGCCAGAAGGAAGGCGCATCATGAGAATCGTCCAGACGATCATTCAGAAATTGGCCTGTGTGGCGGTCCTTGCCGGCGGCGTCGCCGTGTTGTTCTTCAGTGCCAATGACCTGTATCGGATGCTTACCGTAGATCTGCCCGGTTCAAACGAGTACGTGCGTCTGGCGGTTGCGTGCGGTGTGGCAGCGCTTGCGCTTTTCGCCCTGATTCCCCTGGGGGGCGGACGCAGGAAATCGAATCAGATCAAATTCGATGGGCTCACGATCCAGTTGGATTCCGTGGCTGCGACGCTGAACAAGACGGTTGGCAAGCTCCCGATCATCAAGAAGGCCACGGTGCACGTTCATCCCAACAAGGCAGCCAACAAGGCCCTTGTGGTGGCGGACGTGAGCATCATCAAGCCTGCCGACACGGGCGCAAGAGAGACCGGCGATCAGTTGCGCGTCTACATCGACGAGACGGCACGCCGTGTCCTGGGTGCGGACGAGATTGAAAACGTTGAGGTGAACATCGTCGGCATCGATGTCGATAAGACCGCCGCGCCCGTCGACTGGAAAGAACCTACGCCCGCGCCCACACCAGCGCGCGCCATCGCGGCGGCCGCGGAGGGTTTGGTCATGTCGCAGGCTGCCGCGGAACCTGCGCCCTCCTCCGATCTCGTCACGTATGAAGAGTCGATCAGTGCCGTCGAGGACGAAGAAGAGTCGTTGACCGGCCCCGCGCAAGAGGAGGAGGAAAAGCCGCTGCCTGTGGCTTGGGACGACGAGCCTGAAACGCACGAAACCGCGCAGCACGGCGAAGACCCGGAAGCGCCGCTCGATGATGATGTCGAGATCGTGGACGAGAACAACACCTCGTTCGCCGAGCTAGCCGACGACGAACCCGCTGGCGATACGCAGGCCCCGGATTCCAAGGACGCAGAGGATACGCGCCGCGACACCTTCTGAACCGGATAGGTCGTGCCGACCCTGGGCATCGACTTGAAACGTGCGCATGGATTGTGCGATAGTGCAGTCGCGCTCTAGGCGTGATTGATTGCGGTGGAATTGCATCCGCCGCCCGGAGGAACCGTGATGCCGTCTCATAGCCTTACCCACCATCGATGGCGTCACTATACCCATTCCTGATTTTCCCCGTTTTCTCGTTCACGTTGTCCGCGTTTCCATACATCCAGTAGTTGGGAGTACCGCCGTGTGGGCGGCGATTCCCGGGATCGGAACCGCAAACCCCGCTCAGACTGAAAGTCTCGAACCGTGTTGAAAGGAATGACATGACAGCCGAAGGCAGCAACCCCGTCACCCTGAACGACCTGATCAAGTTGGACGACCAAGGGCTCATCGTGGCCGTGATCCAGCATCATCAGACGGGCCAGGTTCTGATGGTCGGCTACATGAACCGCGAGGCGCTGGAGGTCACGTTGCGCGAAAAGCGGGCCTGTTTCTGGTCTCGCTCGCGCAAGACGCTCTGGCGAAAGGGCGAGACGTCCGGCAACGTGCTCCACGTGGTGGAGATACGGACCGACTGCGACGCCGACGCCCTGCTCGTGAAATGCGACCCTGTGGGCCCGACCTGCCACACGAATGAGACCAGTTGTTTCTATCGGAAGGTGGCGTTTGACGGAGCCATCACCCTGGAGGGGGATGGCGTGGCCCAAGCGTAACGGCAACTTGAATGGAACCGGAAGCACTTTCCGGCGCGCATAAAGGAAGACTACGATGATTCATCCGACACTGGAGGAATTCCAGCGCATCGCCAAGCCCGGCTCGGTGGTGCCTGTCTATCGGGACGTGGTGGCCGACCTCGAGACCCCCGTCACCGCGTATATGAAGATTGCGAAGGACCAGGAGTATTCGTTCCTGCTCGAAAGCGTGGAACGCGCCGACAGCATCGGGCGCTACTCGTTTCTCGGGGCCAACCCATCGATCATATTCCGGTCCAAGGGACGGAACGTGACGATCGTTCGAGAGGGGAAAGCGTCCACTTACGAGTCGAATGATCCGCTCGACGAACTGCGCAAGCTCATGGCGCAGTATACGCCGGTGCCCGTGGACGGCGTGCCGAGCTTTCACGGCGGCGCGGTGGGCTATATGTCCTACGACCAGGTCCGTTTCTTCGAGAAGCTGCCGGACAACAATCCGGACACGCTGGACCTTCCCGATCTGTATTACATGATCACCGACACCATTCTGATTTTCGATCACGTGAACAACCGGCTGAAGATCGTCTCCAACGCCCACGTGCAGGGCGATCCCGTCGCCGCGTATGACGCGGCCGTGCGCAAGATTCACGATCTGAATCACACCTTGAAACAACCCTTGGTCGTTTCGACCGAGCGCATCCATTCCGGCGAAGTGAACACCGAGGTGAAGTCCAGTTTCACACGCGACTCCTTCTGCGAAGCCGTGCGCAAGGCGAAGGAGTACATCTGCGCGGGCGACATCTTCCAGGTCGTGCTGTCGCAGCGGTTCGAGCGGGAAGTGTATGCGAGTCCCATCAGCTTGTACCGTGCCTTGCGCTGCATCAACCCGTCACCGTACATGCTCCTTGTGCGTTATCCGGACGTGACCCTCGTGGGCTCGAGCCCGGAGGTCATGACCCAGGTGCACGGTTCGCGCTGCATGGTGCGGCCCATCGCGGGCACGCGGCCGCGCGGCGCTTCAGTGGAAGACGACCTCGCGCTGGAGAAGGACCTGCTCGCCGACCAGAAGGAAATCGCCGAGCACGTCATGCTGGTCGATCTCGGCCGCAACGACGTGGGCCGGGTCAGCAAGCCCGGCACGGTGTTCCCCTCGCGCATGATGACCATCGAGCGCTACTCGCACGTAATGCACATCGTCAGCGAGGTGGAGGGTACGCTCAAGGATGACGCCGACGCGTATACCGCCTTGCGCGGTACTTTCCCCATGGGGACCGTGAGCGGCGCCCCCAAGATCCGCGCCATGGAGATCATCGATGAACTCGAACCGCTCCGGCGGGGTCCCTACTCCGGGGGCTGCGGCTACATCAGCTTCAACGGCGACATGGACACCTGCATCATCATCCGCACCATGATCCTCAAGAATCACGTCGCGTACGTGCAGGCGGGCGCGGGCATCGTCTACGACAGCGTGCCCGAGCGCGAGTACGAAGAGACGGTCAACAAGGCGAAGGCGCTGTTCCGCGCCGTCGAATTCGCCGAGAAAGGGCTCGAATCATGATCGTGCTCATCGACAACTACGATTCATTCACGTACAACTTGGTCCAGTATTTTGGTGAGATCGAGCCCGATATTCGGGTTTTTCGCAATGACGAGATCACCGTCGACGGCGTTCGCGACCTCAAGCCCGACCGGATCGTTGTTTCCCCCGGACCCTGCACGCCCAGCGAGGCGGGCATTTCCGTGGAGACGATCAAGCGGCTCGGGCCGGAAATCCCCACGTTAGGCGTGTGCCTGGGGCACCAGAGCATTGGGCAGGCCTTTGGGGGCGACGTGGTGCGCGCGGACCGGATCATGCACGGCAAGATCAGCGCGATCACCCACACCGGAAACGCCCTGTTTGCCGGGGTACCGTCGCCATTCAACGCAACGCGCTATCACTCCCTGGTGATCAAGAAGGCCACGTGCCCGGATTGCCTCGAGATCATCGCGGAGACGGACCAGGAGGAGATCATGGCCGTTTGCCACAGGGACTACCCTATCTGGGGCGTTCAGTTTCATCCCGAGAGCATCTTGACGGAACATGGCAAGACCATGATCCGGAACTTCATGCGCGCAAAGGCGTAAGGGTTTCCAAGTCGGTCACTTAGGTTTGACTTCCCTCAGACCGTGTGCTAGAGTTGGCTGGTTTTGGAGGGGAGACTCAAACCTTTAGGAAAGGCCTCTGCCCATGGCCCTGAATAAGAAGCAGTTGAAGATTCTCGAGGCGCTCGGTCGTAACATTCAGATATGCCAGGAGTTTATGAATGACTGGCTGCTGTTCAACCAGATTCTGAGCGCGTACCCGAGCCCGGGAGTCAACAAAGCGCAGCTCGAGAACCAATTCCTCAAGATCAAGAGTAAGCTTGCGCGCGAGCACCAAGTCCTTCGGGAGAGCCTTGGTGCGGATTACAAGCTCGACTCGAACACGATGAACATCATTTCGGGTGCCACCAACCTCGAGGCCATTTATTCGCAGTCCGAAGTGGCTATCAAGAAGCTGCAAAACGAGTGGCACCGGGCGTTTATCTCGATCAACGAGACTCTGGGCGGACTCGAGGACAAGAAGACGCGCGCCGAAGCGGGCGAGCGGGTGTTCGTGGGGTCCATGCAGCCCGAAATCAAGTCCGGCGGTTCGGGCAAGGGCATGAAGACCTTCATCATCATCATCGTGATTATCGTGGTGGTGGTGCTTCTCATGATGTTCACGCCTTTGGGCGACATGTACGGCTCGGCATTCAAGAGTTTCTTTGGCTGACAATACGTCCGGAAACGGCGCTGATTGCTGCTCTTCGGTCCCCCCGTGCAGGGGTGTAAGCGGTATTGGGAGAAGGGGCGTGACGAAACGCGAATTGGTCATCGACGTATCGGAAAGGCTTGGCTATACCCAGAACGAAGTCGCGGACGTGGTCCAGGCAACCCTGGATGCCATCGTACAGCTTCTGTCCGAAGGGCAGCGGCTGGAGATTCGCAACTTCGGCGTTTTTGAAGTGAAGAAGCGCGACGCGCGCATCGGGCGCAATCCCCGCACCGGCGACGAGGTACCCATTGAGGCGAAGCGGGTGGGGACCTTCAAGCCAGGTAAGGCGCTGAAGGAGGTCGTCCAGAATCCGCCTGCCAAGGCGGAAGATGCCCGAATCGTATCGGGAGGCCATCCGGAAAGCGCGCCCGACACACAGTTCTAGAAGGATTCGAAAAGCGATTTCACGCAAGAGCCGCTGACCCCAGGGTCGCGGCTCTTTTTTTTCCAGATGTCAGTTTTCGCACGAGGCACTTGCGAGATGACCCCTCCCCGCGCGCGGGGAGGGAGTTAGTGGACGAGGTGGACGAGGTGGACCCACTCCCCGCGCGCGCGTGAGAGTTGCGCCGCAAGCGCAAAACCCTGTACGATCAGCGGAAGTGCGGTCCGCCGGACCCTTGGGCCTTGTGACACTCTGTTGACAGTCCGATGAGGATATCCCTCTTGAAAGACGATGAAGCACGGATGACGTTCACCGAACACCTCGGAGAACTGCGCACGCGGCTTATCCGTTCGTGTGCGGCCTTTCTGATAGGCGCGGTCCTGTGTTACATCTTCTCCGGAATACTCTTCGATCTTATTCGCCGCCCCTTGGACCATCCCGGAGTCTTCTGGCAGACCAGTGCGGCCGTGACCCCTGAAACTCCAGGCGCAACCTCAACCGAACCGGGAGCACCCGCCGCGCCCGAAGGACAGACTCCCGAGGCTGGGGGCGAATCTACGACCCCCGAGAATGCGGAACATACTCAGGAGCAAGCCGTGCAGTGGCTGCAGCGCACCCCTATGGAGTGGTTTCTCCTGTCGATCAAACTCTCCTTGTACGGCGGCCTGTTGCTGACGCTGCCCTACATTCTCTACCAGGCGTGCGCCTTCATTTTCCCCGGGCTCAAAGAAAACGAGAGACGGCTCGTGCTCATCATGCTGGGCGGGTGCAGCGTGCTCTCGCTGTTCGGACTTTTGGTGGCGTATTTTGGCGTGTTCCCACTGGTCTTGCCGTATATCCTCCAGTGGACGCCCGAAGGTGTGACCACGATGCTGAGTATCAGCGACACGGTTTCCCTGATCCTCATGGGGCTGCTCGCGTTTGCTATCGTGTTTCAATTCCCCATGGTCGTGCTGGTGCTGGTGTACATGGATCTGCTCACGCCGGCCTCCTTGAAGCAGTACCGCAAGCAGGCGATTGTGGGCCTGGCGGTGCTGGCCGCGGTCGCGACGCCGCCCGACCCCATCAGCATGATGATGATGATGACGCCGCTCGTCCTCTTGTATGAAGTGAGCATCTGGACGTCGTACCTCGTGGTGCGCCGTAAGCGAAAGGCCAGCGAGGCACAGGCGTAACAACGCGCCGCCGGATAATTCATATGGGCTCTCTTGGTTTCACGGAACTACTCGTCATAGCAGCGGTTGCCCTGATCTTCCTCGGTCCGGAGAAGTTCCCGGCGCAGGCGAAGATCTTCATGCGTCTCTTGCGCGACGTGCGCGGCTATTGGGACGAGGCGAAGCGCGATCTCGCCGAGGAGCTGAAACCCGTCAAGAAAGAGATGAAGGAACTGGAGAAGTACAACCCGGAAGACTATCTCGACGCGATTACGAGCGACGAGCAGGATACGAGCGTGGACGCGCAGGGCTATCCCCGGACCAGCGAAGAGAAGAGTGCGGAAAAACCGAATGAACAGCCCGAGGCCGCCGCGACGGGACGCTCGGAATCGACGGAATGGAAGCGGGAAGAGCCGGCGCCCGCCGGTGTCGAAGGCACCCAGCCTTACGAGCCAGAGAAGCCCAGCGACTACGTGGACGACGCGCAGAAATACCCGGACTGATGCCCCGGGAGGTCCTTTTCAATCCGCGCTGCCGACCGTCAGCATGAATGCGTCTCACTGCGGATTATCCACGTCCCACCGCGCTTGATACGCTACGTGTACTCTCGCTCGAACCCAACGAAGACACAGGCGAGGGCGCCTGTGCCACACGCGCTTGCTTGACCTGCGGGGATTCTTCCTATCTTGCCGTCTTTGGATTGCACAAAGACTTCAGTGATTTCAAAAAGACGGGAATTGGTAGATGAACGTGTGGCACAGGCGCCCTCGCCTGTGTCTTGATTGGTTATGCTTCTTCACAAGCCGCCAGCATCTGCGCGAACCGCGATTTCTGCCTTCACCTGGCCGCCCTGCGTGATCCACTGCCTGCTCCCGTCGAGACAGTGCCCCTACCAAGCCTGTTTCAATTGCAAGGCTGCCGTAAATGTGCCATCCTCGATACTGGGTCGCAACTCGCGGCACAAGGAGGGTATGACCATGAACCGGCGAGAATTCCTGGGGCGTGCGGCATTAACCAGCGTGTTGGCCGCAAGCACATCGACCCGTGCGGAGGGCGCAAACAATCGCATCGTCGTGGGCGTGATGGGTATTCACGACCGGGGGATGGACCTCGCGGAACAGTTTGCACGCCGCGACGACGTGGAGCTACGCTATTTTGCGGACCCGGACTCGCGCCTGTTTCCCAGCCGCGTCAAATACATCGAGAAGATCAACGGGAAGCGCCCTGAATGTGTCGAGGATTTTCGGCGTATTCTCGACGATTCTGAGGTCAACGCCATCGCTATCGCGACGCCCGATCATTGGCATGCCCCCGCGACGGTCATGGCCTGCCAGGCGGGCAAGGACGTCTACGTCGAGAAACCCGCCTCGCACAGCATCTGGGAAAGCCGCAAGATGGTCGAGGCCGCGCGAAAGTACGAGCGCGTCGTCCAGGTGGGCACGCAGAACCGCAGCGCGGAGTACTGCCACGAGGCGTTGGAGTACGTGAGGTCCGGCGCGCTGGGCGACATCCATTTCGCACGCATTCTCAACAGCAAGCAGCGCGAGCCTCTCGAGAAGCACAAGGATGGCGTCGCACCGGAGGGCGTCAACTACGATCTCTGGCTGGGTCCTGCGCCGGAGCGCCCATACAATGAGAACCGCTTTCACTACCACTGGCACTGGTTCTGGGATTACGGCGGCGGCGACGTGTGTAACGATGGCGTCCACCAGACCGATCTGGCGCGTTGGATGACAGGACGGACGTTGCCGAATGCCGTGTATTCAAGTGGTGGTTTGCACGTGCTCAGAGATGGGCGCGAGGCCCCGGACACGCAGACCATCACCTGGAATTTTGACGGTCTGACGTTGATCTTGGAGCAAACGCTCTGGACGCCGTACCTGAAGAAGACTCCGCTGGAAGAGCGTGACAAGGACGTGATCCCGAATTGGCCGTTCAACGGCACGCGCGTGGAACTCTACGGTACGAAGCAGTTCATGTGTTTGGGGCGCATGGGCGACGGCTGGCAGATCTTCGATGCGGACGGCAAGTCCATTCTCGCAAAGCCTGGCCGCTTCGCGCCCGCCAACACGCAGCATGTCGCGAACTTCATCGATTGTATCCGCTCGCGGGAGCGGCCCAGTGCGGACATCGAAGAGGGACACTACTCGACATTGCTCACGCACTACGGCAACATCTCGTATCGCACGGGCCGCCGACTGCGGATTGATAACAAGACCGAGGGATTCGTGGATGATGCCGAGGCCAACGCGCTCGTCAAACGTACTTACCGGAAACCGTGGAGTATCCCCGAGACCGTGTGAGTCCAAGGCAACGCCTCGAATTCACCTATCAAGAACTGTCGCGCGTAAGGAGGCTCGTATGTTGAACCGGCGTGATTTCCTGAAACAGAGTATTGCCGCATCCGGCGCATTGGGCTTGGCGCAAGCCGCGCAGGCGGTCTCCACGGAGAAACCGCGCATTCGCTGCGGCATGATTGGTATCGATCATCCGCACTCACTCGATGTGTTTGAACAGATTCATCTCTCGGGGGATTACGAACTCGTTGGGGTGTGCGAACCCGATTCCGCGTTGCGTGACGCGCGCAAAGACTTGCCCATCCTGAAGGATGTCCATTGGCGTTCGCAGGATGAGCTTCTCTCCGACCCATCCGTGCAGCTCATCGTCGTTGAAAGTGGACTTCAGCGTCTCCTACCGTTCGGACGAGCAGCCGTCGATGCGGGCAAGCATCTCCATCTCGACAAGCCGGCGGGGACTTCGCTGCCGGAATGGAAGGCGCTTCTCGATGTGGCCGCGGAGAAGAACCTACTTGTGCAGATGGGTTACATGTACCGTTACAACCTCGGTTTTGATCTCATCCGCGAGGCCGTGCGGGGCGGCTGGCTCGGCGACGTGTTTTCGATACAGGCGAGCATGTGCACGAGCCTTTCCTCCGACAAACGGAAGGAGAAGGACATCCATCCCGGCGGCATCATGCTCGAACTCGGATGCCACCTCATCGACATGATCTGCCTCATCCTTGGCGCACCAAAAAAGGTCACGCCATTCCTGAGGCACGATGGCGCTTTCGATGATACCCTGGCGGACAACACACTCGCGGTGCTCGAGTACGACAAGGCGATGGCCGTGGTCGAGACGTCCGCACAGGAGCCCGACGCGTTTCCAAACCGCCGCTTCAAGATTGTGGGAGCGAAGGGAAGGATTGTGTTGGAGCCTATCGAGCCGCCGCTAGTGAGACTGTATTTGAACGAACCCGCGGGCGGCCGCGCTAAGGGCTGGCACAATTTCGAGTGGGAGAATCTACCGCGTCACGCGCGCGACTTCGCCGACTTCGCAGCTTGTATCCGCGGCGAAGCCGAATTCGCCTACTCCAAAGAACATGACTACCTGGTGCAGCGCACCATACTCCAGGCCTGCGGGCAAAGCGTGTGATCGAGGTGGCATGGCCTTCCAGGCCATGATCTGGAGTGTCATGGGGATTCGGGACAGGAAAAGACCATGGGCAGGGATGCCCATGCCACCTCGTCCCGCGATCGGGCATTTGACCTTCATATCCGGAATGCGGATGCTATGGGCGTCACAACGTTGAGAGATGAAATGCGCGCACGAACAGTTCTTATTCGGCTAACGGCCTGTTTTGTTGCTTTGGCATCAGTTCCCGCCTTTCCGGCGGAAAAGCCGGGCTGCGGCTGCGGAACGAAGATCGCCACGCGGGAGAATGTCAAGCCGCCAAAGGCCGTGCGGGCATACCTTACCGCAAGCCTGCCTGGCTACGTGGCCGTGGGCGAGGCGGACTATGAAGAGGTGTGGTTGGACAGTGCGGACCTACACTGGGCGTTGCAGGCCGACTTCGACGGGAATGGAAAGGCCGACTACGCTCTCTTGATGAAGAAAGATGGAGAGATCGCGCTCGTCGTCGTCCGGCACGTGGACAACGGATACACCCACGAGATCCTCGAAAAGGACCTCTGCGATGTCCCCGTAGTCGCCACGCTGCGCATTCAGCCGAAGGGACATACCAACATCGCGCCTTTCGACGCCACCAAGCCCGAAATGAAGTACTTCTGGAATCCTGCGATCCGCGTGGGGATTCTGGAGACCTGTGTCGACCTGCGCTGGTACTGGGAAGAGGGCAAGTGGCACGCGATCTAGTCCGCGTCCCGTCCGCACATCTCACCGCTCCCTCACTCGATCGACACCTGAGCGTACGACAAGGTTGTGCCCGAGGTGCTGTGCCCGTACACGTCGATGATGTTTGACGGCGCGTTGCCCGCGCGTTCGGACGCGAGCAGGTACGAGCCGAATGGCGTCTTGAAGGGCACCGGCGTCGTGGGCGGATTCTCCAGCAGAGGATACACCTGCATGAGCTGGTTCGGCTGCTCCGCGCCGCTGATGTACAAGAGCGCGTAGACCTTCCCATCGGGCGTGACATGAAGCCGCGCGTGGCCTGGCTGCACAGTCTCCGTGCCTTGCACGAGCACCTTGCGCTGCACCACCTCGCCATTCCTCACAACCGCCAAGTGGAGCGACGGGATCAGCGACCCGCCCGGCACGAATTTGTCGCGCATGAGCGTAGATGCCACTTCGCGCTCGATATACAGGATGTAGGCGTCGCCCTCGGGACTGATCCAGAGGTCCTGGTTGGCGATGGCGCCGCCGGTCTTGTCCACGTTGGCGATCTCGATGGCCGGACCAAAATCCTGCTCCATCAGATTGGGACTGGACGTGAAATAGAGAATGCGGAAAACGTAGTCCCATGTCGCCTGCGTTTGCTCGAACTTGTACTTGCGCCACTCTTCGACGGGCTCGACGATGTCGCTGATCGCCAGCACGTAACCCGCGCGATTCCGCAGCGCCACCTGGGGGTAGCACGATCGGATGGGAAATGTGATGCCGCCGTTTTTGAGGGTCTTTCCATCCGCGTCCAGCAAGGCCCAGTGTTCCATGCTCGTCTTCGCGTTGATGTTGAGCAGCAGCAGCTCGCGGTTGGCGCGGTCCGCCGCATAGCCGCGATAGGAATGATCGGTGAATGTGGTCTCGCCCGCCCACTCGGGCAGGAGCTTGCGAGGCGGCTGATCCAGCGCGTTCAGATCGAAAGCCAGCAGGTGAGGCTCGCAGGGGCCGTACTCGGTGCCTGGAGGCATGAGGGAGTCGTTGACGTTCAAGAAGAACTCGTGGTCCGAGAGTGCCGCCAGCAAACAAGGTTCGCGCTGCCGGTAACCCTCGGCCTCGGCAAACACCTTCCAGCCAGAATCCGTGCGCTCCGCGAGGCGCCACTTGGTATTGCAGAGGCGCGGCACGCCTTCGCCGGTTTCCATTTCACTCACGACGACCCGCTCGCCCAGGCGGGCGATCGTCGTACATCCAAAACTCCACATGGGCCCCGAGCCGTTGTTGGGCGGCGTAAAGGTGTATACGTCTTCTTCGACAAGCACGCGGACCTTGAGGGGAGCATCCTGCGCGGCTGCCATCATGGTAAGCGCCAGCACAGCGAGAAGGGGAGCAACCGCGGACAAGTGGAATCGGATCATGAGTCTCTCCTTTCCTCAAACGCATCACTCCGCGGCATGATGAACACAAGGGGGCGTCCGCTTCAAGGGGCGGGGTGAGGGGTCACGTGCCTTTGCTCGCCGTACTGAGCTTCTCCTCGAGGTCCGGTGCGGGCATGAAGTAGAACGCGCGTCCGATCTTGCGCTTTACCAGCAGTCCTCGCGCCTCCAGGTCGAGCAGGTCCGTGCGTGCCGTCTGATAGACAACGTTGTGACTGCTCTCGTGGGATTTCACGGAATAGCGGTGGTGAGGATGGCGAAGCGCGTGGGAGACCAGTGCCCGTTGCCGGTGATTCAGATCTTCATGAGCTTTGAGGCGAACTTCGAGCGCACGGAGTTCCTCATCTTTTCGCTTCAGGAATTCATGGAGTTCGTCGATAGACCGTTCGATTACTTCGAGTTGGTGCAACAGGAAATACGTCAAATCGTTGTCGTCGGTTTCCACATACAGGAACGACCTCCCATATTTGACAGGCGCTGCGCGCAGCAATCGCGAAATGGAGACGAACTCGAACAACCAGTACCCGTTGCGAAGCATCGACCAATAGAACAAGGCGCGCGCCGTTCTCCCGTTGCCATCCACGAACGGATGGTCGTAGGCCAGCCAGAAGTGAAGAAGGATGGAACGCGTTACGGGATGAATGAAATGGGATGGAGTCACTCCATTCGCGAAATCGCACATTGCACGCATACGGGCTGGCAGTTCAGCGGCATCAGGCGGCACGTGCAGGATCTCTTCGCGATCAACACTCACCACATTGACTGTCTCGTCACTGCGCCGATAGCGCCCAGCTTGGCTGGGATCTTCCAGTGTTTCCTCGGTGACAAGACGGTGCAGGTCAAGGAGCGTCTCCTCCGTGAGCGGCGCATTCTTGAGCGTGGCAATCTCCCTCATGGTGAGAAAGTTGTTGAGTATCATGCGCTCGCTCTTGTCTCGCGGAGGTCTGCCGCTGCGAATCATGTCCGCCGCTACTTTGCGCGTGGTTGTTGCGCCCTCCAGTTGGCTTGAAGTAATGGCTTCTTCAATGAGCGAGCTGACGTAATAGCGGTCGCGAGTATCAGGATTGGTGATCTGCTCCGGCATCTCGATTCGTCCACCCGCTCCGAGGTCTATCCGGTGCAAGACCTCATTCACCTGGGCCGGTTCCGCGAATCGAAAGTGTCGTCCTTTCTTGTCCCGGAGGGGGACCTCTTTCGACATCTGGCCGCGCGAGAGCTTCAGGCAAAGCCACCAGAGTCTGTGGTTAAGGCCTTCGGGGGCCGGCCGTCTTATGAGTTCGTCCCAGTGCAAGTACTTGCCACCGGCCAACTCGCCACGCCCGTGTTGCAGGAGTATTTCCGGAAACCGAGGACTGTCTTTCAACTCCTGCCAGATGTTGCTGATTTCGGGTGGTGTCTTTGGTTTTCGCATGGGGCTTCAACACTTTTGCAGGCCTTACTTGGGCCAACAACTGTCAATGAAGAACTAATTCACAAAGAAATAGTACTTGAAAGCAAGAGATACGTCAACTAAAAACTAATCTTTCACAAATTAGTTTTTAGTTGACACTTAATATACCCAGGAAGATCCGCAAGAGCCATAAGCTGTTACATTACAAGCTTTTGTGTAGTCGTGTGCGGAGACTTGTCTTTGCGCTGAAAGCGCTACGCAATTCGAGCCAGGGTGGGCCGAAGCGTGGAGAAGGCCTGCCCGGGCTCAGGCACCGAATTCTTACTACCCTTATCATGGCCACGTTGCTCATCCACAGGCGGCAGGGCTGGGCCGTTCGGAGGGAGTGGCCCCAAGTCGCCTGTTGGCAGGTTGTTTCCGGTCCGCCGGTGCGTGTACCGTATCGCTGGCGGATTGGGTAAGCTTCGCACAAGGGGTGAGGGAGCGGCCCCTCCGCCGCACTGGGGTGGGTTCATGCAGAATCAATTCAGGCATTACATCGCTGCCGATGCGGGCCAAGGCGAGATGATTTGGTTTTCAGGCGCACTGTTAACGCTCAAGATCGGCGCCGAGAGTACAGGTGGCGCCTTTTCAATGACGGAAGTGTTGGGGCCGGAGGGTTGCATGTTTCCCCTTCACACCGATCCCCGCGACGAAACCCTGCACGTGCTCGAAGGCGAACTGCGCCTCGCCATCGGTGGAGAACAGCGCACGATCGCGGCGGGCGACACGCTCATGATTCGCAGAGGTGTCCCTCATGCCATCAAGATCCTCAGCGAGACCGCGCGTTTTCTGACCATGAATGGTGGTCACGGCCACTTCTACCGTCTCGCGGGAGAGCCTACCCTCGTGCGGGATCTGCCACCCTCGAGCCTGCAGGACCCCGAACGGTTGCGCAATGCCGCGGAGGAAACCGGCGTAGCCCTTGTCGCATCGAATCCGTTTCGCGAATATCCGTATCCCATCACGCGCGATAAGTCCTCGCGTTGCGCGGAGGAACGCCTGAACCCAATCCGGGAGACTGCCACACCGTGAAACACGTACGATTGCTCAGCAAACCTATCCCCATGGCTGGACACGTTCAGCAGGGCCCGTTCCTGTCCGTCCTCGAACTCGTGCTGGACGTACTCGTGAAGCGATTGCAGGACAAGAAGGCCGAGAAGAACGCGGCCGAATAGGGTCTGGCTGCACGATTCGTGGATCGGGGACTCGCAGGTACCGGCCTGTGAGGAACGCGCAGTGAGTAGGGCGAGATGTGTTCCTACACTATGAAGAAGGCGGGAACAAATCCCGCCCTACGAAGAGGGCAGGAATCAATCCCGTCTTACGAAGAGGGCAGGAATCAATCCCGTCTTACGAAGAGGGCAGGAATCAATCCCGCCCTACGAAGACAGTCCGGCTCCTGAGTGGATGCGGCTTCCCCCCAGAACCCGTCGTTTGGTTGCGGATTTGAGCGGGGTGTGGTTGGCATCCTATTTCGGCGGCCACTGGAGTTGTTGTCGGAGAAACGCAAACGTACCCACGCCGTGAATGGTATGGGGGCCGTTGAAGTATTCGATCGTGGCGCGCTCGCTCAGGCCCATCTCGTCATACAGACGCCGCACCTTCGCGAATTCCGCGGCGACCCACTCGTCGGGCGCAACGCCATCGCGATGTCCGCGCTCCACCATAAAGGGACGCGGGAAGATCAGTTGCGCCAGTTCGCCGTAGTTGAACGTGTTGCCAAGGTCGAACTCGAACATCTCATACTCGCCCGTGAACATGTAGGTGTAGCTGCTGGACACGGTCGCGGTCTTCGTGATCCACTCGTTGAAATCTCCCGAGCAGATCGACAGGCAGTATCCCCGCACCTGTGCGGGCACGCGCATCGCCGTCTTGCCGCCGTAGCTGAGGCCGTAGAAGGCGATGCGCGCCGGGTCCACAAACGGCTGTTGCCCGAGCCATTCCAGCGTGCGCTCGTGCTGGCGAGTGATGAAGGAGAACAGGGAAAGCTTCAATGGGTTCGCCTTGCGCTGCAACACACGAAACGCGTCGCCGCCGACATAGGGATTCTGCGGCGCGTACGCGATGAAACCTTCTTCGGCGAGCGTGCACGCGTAGCGGTGATAGTAGTGACTATCCATCGCGGGATCGGCCACCTCGCGCACATAACTCTCCAGTCCGTGCTGGCACACGACCACCGGACGCCGCTCGCCTTCCGCGATTCCCTTGGGGACGAGCAGGATGCCGTAAGCGAACACGTCCGGGTAGACATCCAGCATTACTTCGTATCCGCGATACCGCGGCTCATCGTAGACAAGCCGCGTGCGGGGGTTGATGGGGACCGAGGGCGGTGGCAACGCACCGATCACTTCGTTTGCGAAATAGTCGCGGTACCACTCCGTACTTTTCGCAAAGGCATCCGGTGAAGAGGGATCCGCCTTCGCCCAGAAGGCGTCGCGCGCGGATTGGCTCGTTCGCATGAGGGTCTGGGTGTCTTCCACGAGTTCGTCAAACTGCCGCTTCATGCGCGTGTCAGCACTCTCCAGTTCTTGTATTGGCCGTGGGGCCGTGGCAGAAGGCGCGAGCGAGGCGATGCCGATGCATTCGGCAAACGCGACCAGCGCATCGTCACGTCCTGGCAAACCGGCGCCATCGCCGAACAGGTCCATGCGCGGGGCCGGGGCAAGACCCGATACGAGCGTGCGCGCGCGCTCCAGTTCCGCGCGTACCGCATCCAGGGGCGGCGTGGCAATGCGCCCCGGAGCCGCGCCCGCGCGCCCGTCCGACGGGGCGGGCGGACCATCCACAGCGGGTTGCGCGCTGGCCTCAACCAGGAGCGGGCGCGGCGCGATGAGGCTGGCCACTTCCGCATCACCGAACTCATGCAGGAGCGCCCACACGTTGCGGTAGATGGGTTCCGCCCAAACATCTTCGCGCGGTTTGAAATATCCCGAAACGAGCGCCGCGTCGATACGCGTATCGATTGCCGCCACACAGAAGGCGATCAAGCCGCCTTCGCCGTAGCCGGCGACGGCGGTGGGGACTTCCCCATGTTCGCGTTCAAACCAGTCTACGGCCGCCGCCACCTTCTGCACCTCATATCCGATGATGTGGTGGCCCATCTGATAGGCCGCGCGGTAGATGAATTCGCGGTGGGGCTGGTTTGTCATGCGGATGGCGGGGTTGCCCGAATACGTGTCGCGCCGATCGATGAGCTGCGGCACGATCACGCGGCAGCCATTCTCCGCGAGGCGCCGGGCAAACTGGGCCTCAGCGGGAACTCCTTCCGTGAGACCCACGAGCATCTCGGGCGTCCAATCGCATTCGGGCAGGGCCACCACGTTGGCGATAGCCGTACCGCGCGGTTCGAGCAGCAGCCCTTCGAGATGGATGTCGCGCAGCACGCGCAGCCGCACGGCGTACACGCGATACACCTCCGTTTCCGCGAGTAACGCGGGGCGTTGCGTCGTCGCGCACAACTCCATCGCTCCGGTTTCACGGGGCTCGTGCGCGCCCAGGATCCGCGCGAGACGCTGACGGTTGGGCTCCACCGATGCCGCATACGCCTCCGGCGAAGCTAGATCACGATGCCACCGTGACGCGCGCGCCTCGACGGAATCGGCCAACGCCCGCGTGAGGTACGCGTCGATACCGGCGACCATGGCATCGACTGGCTCGCCCGTGATGGTCAAGGAATCCGTCTGCGGGAGCCGCATGGCCTCACCCTCCGCCCCGTGTGCCCACTGCGCGATCAGCACCGCCCACAATGTCAGGCCCATAGCCTTCTCCTTATGGCCGCACAAATGGTGCGGCATCCTGCACGAATTCTACCGAAATCCAGCCCCGGACCGAATTGATGAGGTGGATCGCCTTGCATCGGTCAAGGTCGTCGATTGTGACGACGCGCTCCGTAACGCGCCCGGTGGTGAGCAGGTGGGCGCGAAACGTGCCGGCCAGCAGGCCGCACGTTTGTGGCGGTGTGATGAAGCTGCCATCCAGCTCAAGCACCACATTGGCCACCGTGCTCTCGGTGATTTCGCCGCGCTCGTTCCAGAGCAGCACGTCGTCACAGTCAGCGCGTGACGCACGCGCCCTTTCGTACACGGTGCGGTTGGTCGTCTTGTGAAAGAGGAATACCTCCTGCGAATCGACGGCTTGCGTGGCCAGGCCCAGCCGCATGCGCCGGGTCTCGGGCGCGGGCGCCGATTCCGCATGGCAGTTTCCGTCGCGATCCAGCAGGAGGCGCACCTTCAGCGCGCTTCCTGCATATGCGCGTGCCGCCGCGTCCAACTGACTCATGACGCGGCCGCGGTCGAATGGGTAGCCGAAGTAGTCGGCGCTTTCTTGCAGGCGGGCAAGATGAAGATCGAGAAGCGCGTACGCGCCGTCGAACAAGAGAGACTCCAACAGCGCGAACGGCCTTTCGGGCGGCCGCAGAACCCACGCCTTGTTCAGACACTCGGCGTACTCCGCCTCCGCCGACGAGTCCCAGGTGATTCCGCTGCCCACGAAGTAGGTGGCGCTCGAATCCTCTGTGTCGATCACGGCCGTTCGGATCGCCACGTTGAATGAGGCCCTGCGCTCCGGACCCCACCACCCTACGGCGCCGCAGTAGACGCCGCGCGGAACGCGCTCGATCGCGCGGATGATCTCCATGGTCCGTACTTTGGGGGCGCCGGTTACCGAACCGGATGGAAAGAGCGCGGCGAATATCTCGGGAACGGCCGCGTCCGTGCGCGACGCAATCGTTGACGTCATCTGCCACACCGTGGGATAACGCTCCACGTCGAAGAGACTCTCGACGCGGACGCTGCCCGTGCGGCTGATGCGCCCCATGTCGTTGCGCAGGAGATCCACGATCATGACATTTTCCGCACGGTCCTTGATAGAGGCGCGGAGCGCATTGGCATTTGCCCGGTCCTCTTCCGAGAATCGGCCACGCGGCGCCGTGCCTTTCATAGGTTTCGTTCGCAGCATCTCTCCATCGAGTTCAAAGAACAGCTCCGGTGAGGCGGACACGATGTGGAAACGTCCTGTGTTCAGGTGCGCGCAATAGTCTGCCCGCTGAGCCTCGCACAGATCGTGGAACCAGTGTAACGAAGATCCGTGAAACGCCGTGCGGAGCGGAAACGTATAGTTCACCTGATAGGTGTCGCCCGCGGCAATCCACTCCCGGAGCCGCGCAACGGTCTCGCGGTAGTCTTCTTCCGAAACGCAGGGCTCCCACGCATTCAGATTGTAGTGTTCGCCTGGGGGTTCCGCCTCGCCTTCGTCGGGTTGAGCGTAGATGCCAAACCAGAGCACCGGTAGTTCCGTTGGGGGATGCGTCTGGAGCGCAGGATCGAAAGCGGGCGCCGCTTCATACGCGAGGAAGCCTGCCGCGTGGTACCCGCTCCGCACCTCCGCGTCAATTACGTCCAACAGGAATCGCGCCTCCGCGGGATTGCGCGTCTCGTAGACGCGCACGGGGCGCCGGAAGCGGCGGCGCCGCGATGTGGAGACGAAAGTAATGTCGCCGAAGTCACTCATGCTCGCGAGCCTGTCTACCACGCGGCGGTCCCGGCGCGGGATCGTACTTCCGCCACTGTTACATCACGCAACGCGGAACAAGGCGCGCGCGTTCTCCGACGTAATGCGCGCCAGCTCGCCGGGCGTAACACCCATGACTTCCCCGAGGGCCGCCGCCGTGTGCGCCACATAAGCTGGTTCGCAACGTTTGCCGCGCACGGGCTGAGGGGCGAGATACGGGCTGTCGGTTTCCACCAGCAGCCGGTTCAACGGCACCGCGCGCGCGGCTTCGCGCAAGTCTCCGGCCTTTGGGAAGGTCACGTTGCCCGCGAACGACACATGAAAGTCCCAGCCGATACATCGCTCCACAAAAGCCGTGTCTCCCGCGAAACAATGCATGATGCCGCCGGGAAGCCGCCCTGCATACGTGTCGAGTATGGCCGCGAGATCTTCGTGGGAATCCCGGTTGTGGATAATCGCGGGAAGGTTCAATTCCACGGCAAGATCGAGCTGTCTGCGGAAGGCGTCCTGTTGCGTGGCGCGGGGTGCCGTGTTGTGCTTGTAGTAATCGAGCCCAATTTCGCCAATCGCAACGACGCCGGGCCGCCCCGCCAGTTCGCGCAGTGCGGTCAATCCGGCGTCATCGATCTGCTCAGGGTGATAAGGATGCACGCCGACCGCGGCGTAGACTCCCGGGCGTACAAGGGCGGTGGCCGCCTCGCTCGATGCGAGTGAGTCGCCAATGACCACCATCCAATCCAATCCACCCAACGCGCGCGCAATAACCGCCTCGCGGTCTTCGTCGAACGCGCGATCCTGGAGATGGCAGTGCGTGTCAACCAGCCCCATCAAGAGCCGCTTTGACCGCCGCCTGAGCCGTGGTGAGATGGACCACCGGGGCGCTTGCGGCGTCGGCGCCGGCGGCCGCGGCGCTTACCGCCCTCATCGCCCTGTGCGGAACGCTGCGCATCCTGCGGCCGCGCCTCCACCTCCTGGTGGGGACCGGAAGGAGCGGCAGGCTCGGGTAATTCCGTGTCCTCGAACACTTCCTCTTCCAGCACATCTTCGATGGATTCAACGACTGTCTCGTCCTCACCCATCTCTTGCAGGCGTTCCCGCCAATCGGAAGGACGGTGGCGGATATCGGATTGCGAAAACGCGCCTACGGCGCCAAAGGCATCCACAACATAGGCATCTGGTTCCTGCACGCGCGGGGCCACGGTCCCTTCGACTTCGGAGCGTTTTCGCTCCTTGTACATTTCGTTCTCGTAGCTCAGGCAACAGAGCAGGCGCCCGCACTGGCCGCTGATCTTGGACGGATTGAGCGACAGGTTCTGACGTTTCGCCATCTTCATCGAGATTGGCTTGAACTCGCGCAACCACGTCGCGCAGCACAGCTCCCGCCCGCACATGCCGATCCCGCCGGTGATCTTCGCTTCGTCGCGCACCTGGATGTGGCGCAGTTCGATGCGGGTCTTCAAGTCCTGCGCGAGATCCCGGACAAGCTGGCGGAAGTCCACACGGTCCGCCGCGGTGAAATAGAAGATGACCTTATGCTTGTCGAATGTGTACTCGACGTCCACCAGTTTCATGGGAAGACTGCGGTCGCGAATGTGGCGCGCGCACAATTCCTTCGCCTTTGCTTCTTCCTGTTGAAGCTGCCGGAACGTCCCTTCGTCGCTTAAGGTCACCTTGCGCACCACGGTCATCTTGTAGCGCGAGATGAGGTGATCCGGGCATGGCTCCGGCGGAAGCACGCAGGTGCCGTATTCCAGCCCGCGATCGCTTCGGACGATACAATCGTCGTTTCGAAGCAGCGTGATATCATCCGCAAGAAAAGTGAACACCCGCGTCGGTTTGCGCAGGCGAATTTTCACGGTCTGCATGCACTAAGCTCCCTCTATGTGAACTAGGGCGCCGCCAGGGCCATGAACAGGTCCCGAAACACGCGCTCTTCGTTGATGAAGCGGTCGAGGTACATACGCGCGGTCTCTATGGCCCGGATCTTGGCCGCCGCGTTCGGCGACTGCGCCGCTTCCAACCGCTTCAAATGGTCTTTGTTCCATACCTTTGCTGAATCGCGGGTCGCGGCGAATACCATTTCGTCCCGATACCAGGTTTGCAGCAGGTAGAGATACTCCAGCATATCACGTTTGACCAACGCCGCGAGATAGGCGAGCCGCTCCGCCTTCGATCGCTCCATTTCTTCGCGGCCGGCCTCGTCGGATCCGTTATCGGCGGAGTCCACCTTGACCGCGGCCTCAATGCCCTTGCGCTGCTCGTCGAGGAACTTCGCGAACTCCTCCGCCATGATGACCGGATCGTCTCCGTTCGCCAGGCGCTCCGTGAGCGACAGGGCGACCGCGCGCTTTTCCGAATCCACCAGGTCAAGCGCGCGCGACATTTGGCCGCCCGCGATTTCGGCAATAGACTCGGCGATATCGCCGGGCAAATCGCGTTCCCGCTGTAGTAAGTCCTTGACGGTGCCTTTTCCGAGTGCGCGGAACCGCACCTGCTGGCACCGCGACCGGATCGTGGGCAGCAGCACCCGCGGAAACTCACTCACCAATATAAACAAGGAGCGGCCCGGCGGTTCTTCCAGGGTCTTGAGAAAGTGGTTCTGCGCAGGAGGGTTCATCCGGTCCGCGTCTTGGATGATGAAGATGCGCCACTCCGACTCGAAGGGGCGCAGCGAGGCCAGTTCATTGACCTCGTCGATGGCGTCCTTCTTGATCAGGCGCGTCTTGTCGGAAGGCTCCACGAGCTTGATGTCGGGATGGTTTCCGTGCGCGATCTTGCGGCATGCCAGGCAGGCCCCGCACGCGTCTCCCTTTCCCTCGCGGCAGTTGATTGCCTTGGCGAGTTCGAGCGCCGTCAAGCGTTTGCCGACGCCGCCCGGGCCGAAGAAAAGCAGCCCGTTGGGGATGCGGCTACCCACGAGCATCTGTCGCACGAAGCGCACCGCGGTTTCCTGATCGCGAATGGCGCTGAAACTCATGGCGCGCCTACCCGCTGGTCTACGAGATCCCGAATCTCCTGCTTCACCGCATCAACCGGCCGCGATCCGTCCACCACGCGAACGCGGTCCGGTTCGGCGTGCGCGATACGCAGGAACTCGCCGCGGACCCGTTCGTGAAACGCCAGCGGCTCCTGCTCGATACGATCCGGGGCTCCCCCCCTTGCGGCACGCCTGAGCCCTTCCACCGCGGGCAGGTCCAGAATGATGGTGAGGTCGGGCCAGGTGCCTCGCGTCGCGATGTTGTGCAGAGTCTGAATGGTCTCCATCGAAATGGCGCGCCCCGCGCCCTGATATGCCGTGGTACTGTCCGCGAAGCGGTCGCTCAGCACGATCTTGCCCGCCTCCAGAGCTGGGCGAATAAGTTCATCCACGTGCTGCGCGCGCGCCGCCGCATAGAGCAGTGCTTCTGCCGTGGACGACAGGGCCTTATGCGCCGGATCGAGCAGGATGGCGCGCACAGCTTCCGCGGCCGGCGTGCCGCCGGGCTCGCGCGTGGTGACCACGTCAAACCCGCGTGCGGCCAAGTGCTCCCTCAGCAACCCAAGCTGGGTCGATTTGCCGCAGCCTTCGATACCTTCGAGGGTGATAAACAAACCCTTCATTCGCCTGCCACCTTCTGTCGGGCCGCGCGCGCAGACTCGAAAAACGCCTCCAATGCGTCGCCTGAACCCGCTTCGATGGCTCCGCGCACGTGGTCCAAGCGGCGCGCAATTTGTTCCAGACCTTCGAGGACGGCCGCGCGATTGGTCAGGCAGATATCACGCCAAATCTCGGGCCGGCCCGCGGCGATCCGTGTGACATCGCGGAATCCCCGGCCTGCAGCGGCACGCACATCGCAGGCGTCGCCCGCCAATTCGGCGATGAGCGCGGCGAGAATGTGTGGGATGTGGCTCGTGCGCGCCACCAAGGCATCGTGCCGGACGGGATCGACTTCAATCACGCGCGCGCCAAGCGACCGCCACAACGCCACGATCCGCTCGTGGGCCTCCGGCTCTTGCGAACCCAACGCCTCCACAAAGGTGACGCACCCATCGTAAAGCGTCGGCGTGGCATGCTCGGGCCCGTACTTCTCGGAGCCCGCCATGGGATGACTCCCCACGAAGCGCCGGGGTGACGCCCAGGTGGCCTCCGCGTGCGCGCAGATCTCCGCCTTGGTGCTGGCCACATCCGTTACGACCGCGGAAACGGAACACGCCCCCCGAATCTGGTCCAACTGTTGCGGGACCATCCCGGCGGGCGTGCAAACCACAATGAGGTCCGCGCCGTGCACGGCTTCCTCGATATTCAAATAGCCTTCGTCAATGGCACCCTTCGCCAGGGCCGTATCCAGGGAGCACTGTCTCCGGCCAACGCCGCGCACCGTGCGCGCGAGACCGCGCTCCTTGAGCGCCAGCCCCAGGGAGCCGCCTAGAAGTCCGGCTCCGACAATTGTGACTGTTCCGAAGTTCGGGTTCACGGACCCTCCCGTGCTACCTCAATCGCCTCCGGGAGCGTAAACGCGCCCACGTACAGGGCGCGGCCGATGATAACCTCGTCTACGCCGTCCGGTTCTGCCGTACAAACCCTGCGGATATCATCAAGGGATGATACGCCTCCCGATACGGTGACGGGAATGCTGACGGCCTTTGCCACAGCCCGTGTCGCATCGAGGTTGGGTCCCTTCATCATCCCGTCGCTCAGAATGTCGGTGTAGATGATGCGGCAAGCGCCCGCCTCTTCGACCTGGCGTGCAAAATCGATTGCGTCAGCTTCCGTGTCTTCCATCCAGGCGCTTAGGGAGACCTTGCCCGCACGTGCGTCGATGCCCACGGCCACGAGGCCCGGGTAGGTGCGCGTGGCCGTGCGTAGGAATTCGGGATCGCGGAATGCGGCGGTCCCCAGGATTGCGCGGGCGGCGCCCGCCTCGAAGGCGGCATCCAGGTCACGCATGGAGCGGATGCCGCCACCCACTTCCACGGGTACGCGCACCGCCGAGATCTGGAGGATGGCGTCTTTGACGCGGAGTTCTCCGGCGCGGGCGCCGTCGAGATCCACAATGTGGACGAGTTCCGCACCCTGCTCGCGCCATTTCATGGCCTGGGACACAGGGTCTTGGCCAAACACCGTTTCCTGGCCGTAGTCACCCTGTACCAGGTTGACGCAGAGTCCGCCCCGAATGTCTACCGCGGGTACTACACGCATGAGGGCGCGCTCAGGCCGCTGCTTGGAGCTTGGCTTTGACCACCTCGATCAGGCGCTGGAATCCCGCTTCGTCCGTGGCGGCAATCTCGGCGAGCATTTTGCGGTTCACGTCGATGTTCGCGAGTTTGAGCCCCAGGATAAAGCGGCTGTAGGTCAATCCCGCGGCGCGGGTAGCCGCGTTGATGCGCGCGATCCACAGCTTGCGGAAATCGCGCTTGCGTGCCTTCCGGTCGCGATACGCGTAGACACCGCTATGATCCACCGCCTGGCGCGCGGTCTTCAGCAAACGATGACGGCTTCCGCGATATCCGGAAGCGCGTTTCAATACCTTCTTGGTGCGGCTGCGCGAAGCAGGCGAATTCGTAGCTCTTGGCATGTTTCAAATCCTCCATACTGGAATCACGCCGCGCGTGACTCACAGTCCGTATCAATTCTTGGAACCGCGGACGCGCGCCTCAGCCGTTGGGCAACATCCGGGAAACGCGTTGTTCGTCCACTGCCGCAACCAGCACCGCGGTGCGCAGGCGGCGCTTGCGCTTGGCATTCTTGTGGGTCGCCTTATGGCGTGCAAACGCGCTGAACCTCTTGAACTTGCCGGTCTTCGTGCGCTTCAACCGCTTCGACGCGGACTTGTTGGTCTTCATTTTCGGCATACGCTTTTCCTCCATCGAACCGGGCCGCTACGTGCGGCCACGGCGCATACTCCACCGTCGCACACCGCGAAACAGCATGATCGCGGCGCACCCAATATCGTCAGTGTCCCCGGCATGACCGCCAAAGAACCGCCCCGCCATCAGACGCCGTACGGCACACGGGCCGGCATGGATGACGCTCCAGGGACTTTATTTCGCCGGCGTCAAGACCAGCGTCATGTTCCGGCCTTCCAGGCGCAGCCGGTTCAGGTCGTGCTCTTCCTGGCTGAGGTCCTTGGTCGCTTCCAGGACCCGCGCCATCAGTTCGCGCCCAAACTCCGGATGGGCCAGCTCGCGGCCGCGAAACATGATCGTTATCTTTACCTTATTGCCTTCTTGCAGGAACTCGCGCACGTGGTTCGTCTTGTAATCGAAGTCGTGATCGTCAATCTTCGGCCGGTACTTCACTTCTTTTACCGTAACCGTGTGCTGATGCTTCTTCGACTCCTTCGCGCGTTTGCTCTGCTGGTACTTGTACTTCCCGTAGTCCATGATGCGGCACACGGACGGCACCGCGTTCGGAGCTACTTCAACCAGATCCAGGCCGCGTTCGTAGGCGTCCCGAAGGGCGTCGGACGGGCTCATAATGCCCAACTGATTCCCTTCTTCGTCGATGACGCGGACTTGGCGTGCGTGAATGGATTCATTCACCCGCACCCGTTGCTCGGTCGGCTTGGCGATTACTGATCCCTCCTGGTTCGCGTGTCCATGGTTCTCTCGGCGCCTGCGCAACCGGACCACGGTATCCGGCGGCACAAAAAAACGGCGGCAGAAAGCACCAGGCCTCCGCCGCCGTGAACACACAGGTGTCCCGCACATGCTACCTTGCGCCCAAGTTTCCGCGCGAAGCGGCACCGCGGCAAGGTGAGAAGCTGGTGCTTCTACTTGCTTTTCAAAAGCGACATACCCTACCAGAACCCGGATTGGCATGTCAACGTTGGGTTTGCGCAGGGTTCCCCGGCCCTCACCGCCGGCGCATTGAGCGGATCGGGCCGATCGGTCGGATCGGCCCGATTCCGGCACTCGCGTGGCCCCGCGCCCCAGTCCTCGGTTGACATGCTTTGCGCGGAAATGCTACGGTTTCCTCTACCCTTTCCGCAAACCTGCGGACCAGTGCCGCCCCTGTACGATACCGAGGTGCGACAAGAACTTGCAGGTCATGGCGCGGGGCATGGGGTGGCGGCCGGGTCCCATTCAACGGGATGCCGCCGAACCCGGTCAGGTCTTGACGGAAGCAGCCGTAGGTGGATTGTTCCGTGTGCTGTGGGAGTGCCTGGCCGTCACCCGATGCCCTGCGCGCGGACTGCCCGGCGGGGGCGCCCGCAGTTTCTGGCCGACGACGAGGAATGGTGCATGGCGAAAGACCCCTATCTGGTACTCGCCCGCAAGTGGCGGCCACAGAACTTCGAGAGTGTGGTCGGCCAGGAACACATCACCAGGACCCTTCAGAACGCGATCGTCTCGGGCCGCATCGGCCATGCCTTCCTCTTCATCGGATCGCGTGGGATCGGCAAAACCACAACCGCACGCATCCTCGCGAAGGCGCTGAACTGCGAATCCGCCTCAGGGCCGACGCCCGCCCCCTGCGACACCTGCGACAACTGCCGGACCATCGCGGCGGGCACCAGCATCGACGTCATCGAAATCGACGGGGCGTCCAACAACGGTGTCGAGGATGTGCGCCAGATTCGCGACAACATCCGCCTCGTGCCGTCGCGGTCCCGCTACAAGATCTACGTGATCGACGAGGTGCACCAGCTCTCATCGCCAGCATTCAATGCACTCCTCAAGACCCTCGAGGAACCGCCGGAGCATGCGGTCTTCATCCTCGCGACCACCGAGGCGCACAAGGTGCCGGCGACCATCATTTCGCGGTGTCAACGCTACGATTTCCGGCGCGTCGGCATGGAGAGCATTTCGAAGCTGCTCCGGAACATTCTCGACGCCGAAGGCGTGACCTGTTCCGACGAGGCCCTCTACGCGATTGCGCGCGCGGCCGATGGCGGCATCCGCGATGCCGAGAGCATCCTGGAGCAGATCATCTCGTACTGCGGCAAGCAGATTACGTTTCACGACGTGTTCGACGTGCTGGGCTTGGTCGATTGGACCGTGATGCATCGCCTCTGCCGGGCGATGCTCGACCAGGACATCGCCGCGCAACTGCGCATCGTCGAAGACGTGGTCGTGGCCGGCAAGGACCTTTCCCAGTTCGTGCAGGATATCCTGCAGTATTTCCGCAACCTTCTCGTGTGCAAGACCTCGGACCCGGCGGGCCTGCTGGCATTGCCGGACGAGGATATCGCGGCCATGAAGGAGATTGCCGGCCAGTTCACGCTGACCACCCTGATCCGGCTGGTCGAGCAGTTCGCGGAGCTGGCCAAGGACTTCGATTCTCAACTGGCCCAGCGCATCGCGCTCGAGGCCTTGCTGATCCGCCTGTCCAAGGTTTCGGTCGAGGTCTCCGTCGATACCGTGCTCGAGAAACTCGTGCAACTGGGCGCGGGCGGGATGTCGGCCGTGGTGGATCCGGCGCCAAGGACGCCCATGGCCAAGTCCGTGGGAGCGGCCGCCGCGCCGCTTCAGGTGGCGGTACCCGCGGAGGACGAAGCACCGGATGCCGAGCCGGGCGTGCGCCGCAGGGTCCGGGTCACCACCGCCAACATGGAAGGTGCCTGGCAGCGCGTAGCGGAATTGGCGTCGGGGCGCAGCTTAAAGCTTGGGATTGCCCTCGCTCACGCGCGGCCCGTGGCCATTGAGGACGATACGATTGTCCTGCGCTTCCCGGAGGAGCAGCGGAGTTCCCTTTCCCAAGTGGAGCAGCGCGATAATCAGAACATCCTGGGCGAAGTGCTGAGTGAACTCACGTCCAATGTAACCCGGTGCCGCATGGACGCGCAGGGCATGGCGGCGGTGGATGCGCCGCAGCCCGACGAACGGCGCGCGCCGGTATCCGCGGGCACGGTGAGCCAGGAGGAGGCCCGCACCGCCTTGCAGGATCCCCACGTCGCGCGGGTCGTCGAGGTGTTCCGGGGCCGCATCGTTGATATCAAGCACGGGGCTGCGCGGGAGTGAACTCGTTGGCATCCACCGTGTGGGTGCGGGGATAGTAGAGGTAGAACACGCTTGGCGTGTGGACCGTGAGACCGTTCTTGCCCGCCCTCATCGCAGGGCGCACTGCGGAGACGATTCTTGGACATTTACAGTCGAAAGCGAAATTCCGTCCTGACGTTCCTCTTTGTGGGCTCGTTTGTGTTTGGCCTTCTCATCGGATTCGCTCTGTGCTATGCAATCTTCGCAGGCCGGGGCGCAACACCCCAGGTCCAGCAGGCCGCCCTCCCGCCTGTAGAAGAGCCCACCCCATCCGGGCAGACCGTCGAGCCCACGGTCGAGCCCACAGTCGAGCCTCCGCCTCCGGCGCCGGTCGAAACGGCTCAGCCACCTTCCGCGCCCGCCGGTATCGATGAACTGGAGGACACTTGGGCCGCGCGCCACTTTTTCGTGGCGGTGAATGGCACCAAGCTCGACGACAAGACCCGCGATATGCTCGCGGAACTGAAACCCGGAGGCGTGGTCCTTACCGCCGGCAACGTCAAGAACAAGATTCAGACCATCCCGTTCATCAAGTCGATCAAGGAAGCCGTGGGCCTGGGCAAGGACATCGACAGCCTGCCGCTCATCGCCGTCGCGCAGGAAGGCGGTAAGTACAACATCCTCAACCTGCCTCCGGCTGAAGCGCCCAGCGCCGCGATGATTGGCGAACGCCGCGACCTCGAATACGCCCGTGGAGCCGGCCTCGAAACTGCCAAGTCTCTCGAAGGACGCGGGATCGGCATCTTGCTGGCTCCCGTGTTGGACGTCTTCGCAAACGGCGCGCCTGACGCCATGAAGGATCGAACCTTCGGCACGGACTACACCACGGTGCGCGCGCTTGCGCTTGCGTTTGCGGAAGGCGTCACCCAAGGCAATGTCATCCCGGTCGCCAAGCATTTCCCCGGCCGCGGCGCCGAAGGTGGCGATGGCGTGTCGGCTCTCGCAACCCTGCCTGATTCACCGGCCCAGACGGAAATCGTCTTCCCCTTCATGGAGGCGGCTGGACATGAGGTACCCGGGTTGCTCGTCGGCCATGTCGCGGCTCCGGGACTGGACAAGGAATTCCCACAGCGCCCTGCTTCCCTTTCGCCTGAACTCATTCAAAAACTCGTTCGGGATAAGTGGCAATACAAGGGCGTCATCATCGCGGACGACCTGAGCGCTCCCGCGATCTCGGGTTCCATGAAGGTCGAGGACGCCGCCGTGCAGGCCTTCGCGGCCGGATGCGATGCCGTCCTCCTGCTGGACGGCGATCCTGACCGCGTGCGGGCCGTCGCCGCCGCCGTGGACGCGGCCGCAGCCGCGGGTACGCTCGACAGGCGTCTCCTCAGCGAAGGCAAGAAGCGGCTGGACGCCTGGCAGCAGTGGCTGCGCAAGCCCGTACCCGGCCTGAAAGGCGGTATACCCGAACTGCCGCCACTGGAAGTCGCGGGCGAACCCGGTACGGCCGAAACCCCGCCCGCGGAACCCGCCGCACAACAGACCCACACCGTGGTAAAAGGCGACACCCTCTACAAAGTGGCCACTACCTACAAGGTGACCATCCAGCAGATTAGGGACTGGAACAAACTCAAGAGCGACACCTTGCGTGTCGGCCAGACGCTTATCGTGGGTGCGCCCGCTCCGGCGCCCGAGGCAGAACCTGCTCCAGCGCCAGAACCGCCCGCCGAACCCGCCCCAGCGCCCGCCCCGGAAACACCCCCTGCGGCTCCGGCTCCTGCTGAAGGGACTCCAGCCCCTGCGGTCGAGCCTGCCGCCGCCGCGCCTGAGACAACGCCACCCGCGCCCGCTGAGGGCACGGCCCCTGTTACCGAGCCCGCCGCAGCGCCAGAATCGGCTCAGCCCCCCGCGGACGTGCCGGCGGAAGAGGCCGCGCCCGAGCAGCCCGCAGCTCCTGCTGAAGGGCAGCCCGCCAACACCAAGGCCGTCATGCACAAGGTCAAAGCGGGCGAGTTTCTCGCGACGATCGCCAGCGAGTATGGGGTGACCTATCAGGACATCATGACCTGGAACGGCTTGACGAAGACCGGCATCTACGCGGGGCAGGAACTCAAACTGTACGTCCCTGCGGACGCGAGTGTGCCGGCTGCAGCGCCGGCGGCTCCCGCCGCTCCGGTGGCGGAGGAGAAGCCTTCAACGTATACCGTGCAGCGGGGGGATTTCCTCGGAAAGATCGCCGACGCACACGGCGTCACGGTGAAGCAACTCATGGACTGGAATAGCCTGAAATCGATCGACCTGCAAGTCGGCCAGGTGTTGAAGGTTAAGGAGTAGCGGATACCTGGCGATTGGTCCTCGGCCAATTCGATGGAAGCCCAAGAATCAAGAGCACAGCCACGCCCCGGCGTGGCTATGCCACACGGCTATCTACTGAGAGAAGGAAAACTGCGCAGTCCAGGCATTGGGGCGGGTCAAGGACAGGGAGAGAAGAAGAGTGCACAAGGCGGGGCATGCGCGTGTGTCACAGGCGCCCTCGCCTGTGTCTTTGCCGGGCCAAGGCCCCAAGATCACGTGCGGTGTTGCTCATGCCCGGCCTGCGCCAGCCGCTCCTTCCGGGTACGAATGAAGGCATCCAACACGGCGATCCGCATGCGGCCACCCATCTTTTCCCCGGTGTACCCATCCAGCACCGCCAAGTCGATTTTCGAGCCGAAGCGCCGGAAGTAGTACACCCAAACCGGCGTGTAGTAGAGCCGGTGCTCCGCGACGCCATCGATGTTGGGTTTGGCGCCCCGCCGCCGAAGGAGATAGCGCACCGTTTCAAACCGGGCAATGCGTTCCGCAGCTTCCTCCGAGATAACTGGATCGAAGACTGCGCCTTCAGGCGCGCGTTCTTCAAGAACACTCAGCCGATCGAAAAGGGCAAAGCCCCCGAAACTCGCGTCGACGGAAACCCACGTGTCGCTGCGCTTCTCTCCCTTGGACAACTGCATCCGGAAGATGTAAACGGGCATCCAGACCAGTTCGAGGGAGGCCGGCAATCCGCGCGGCGACCGCTTGACAGGACGGGGCCGCAGAATCCCGTAGAGGTTGGTGGCACGGGGCCTGTAGAAAACGCGCGCCGCGCTTTCCATATCGTACCGCGCGGGTAGGAGGAGCAGATTCACGGGGGTTATGAGGTCGCCCTTTTGAAGAGTTTCCATCCATAGGCGATGGCGCCCCCGCCGACGACGCCCAGGGCCGCGCCGCACGTGGCGTTCACGACTGCGGCGTGCGGCCTGTCCAACGCCCAGATCGTCCCGATCAGCACGGGAACACTCAGCGCCAGGATAAAGAGGCCGACGGCCATGTAGGTTTCGCCATCGCGCTTCATCATCTCAGCGGCGCTGTGTTCTTCCGCGGTCTTTTCGATGGTCTTGGTCATGCCTCAATCCTCAATAGAAGTAGAAGTAGACGAACACATGGGGCAGCATGGAGATGACCGTCCAAATGCGCAGGTCGGTGTACCAGGCTTTTGTGGGCCGGCCCATGTTCACGTACGACTCTTTCAGGACGAACCCCACCCACAGCATCGTACCCACAAAGAACGCTATCGCGATGATCGTCGCCCACGGCTGGTAGATGGGCGCGAGCAGCTTGTTGATCGGTTCAAAAAACTTGTGAAGGGGCGGATAGAATACCGCCTTGCAGAACGCTTCGAGGTACTCCTGCATTACGAATTCCTTTCCTTCAGCGCGTCCTGCGCCGCGGTGTTCTGCACCACCGAACTCCACACGAGGCCGCGAAGCTTCTCTTCCGGCTCCCGGGGAGTCAGCAAGCTCACGATGATGGTGACTGCCATGGCGAAGACGAACGACCACCATGCCACGAACAGGAACGGATTCTCGGAGGGGAACAGGCCCGGCGTGTAATTAAGGATGAAGCAGAACGTGACGCCGAGCACGAGCCCGGCCAGGCCGCCCCAACGCGTCGCGCGCGGCCAGATGATGCCCAACAGCAAGATGGCGAGCGTCGGGCCCTGGAACATGCTCAGAATGGTCTGGCTGAACACGTAGATGCTCTCTCGATCCGCTATGGGCTTGGCGAGAAGTGCCGAAATGATGATGAGAAACGCCGTGAAGCCGCGGCCCATGTTCAAGGCCTGCTGTTCCGTATAGGCGCTCTGGCCGGACCAGCGGCGAATCTGGCCCCAGATATCGGTGATGAAGATCGTCGTGGCCGAGTTCAACGTGCCCGAGATACTGGACATCAGCGCCGCGAACAAGGCCGCGAACATCAGCCCCCGCAAACCTGCCGGCAGCAGCAGCCGGATCATCTCCGGCACGGCGCGATCCGCCTCTTCGACGGGAAGGTGCGGCACCAAGATAATCGCGCAGAGACCTGGAAGCGCCACCATCAGCGGGATCATGGATTTCAGGAAGCCGCCCGTGAGCATGCCGGCCTTGGCGTCCCACTCGGTGCGGGCGCCCAGGGTGCGCTGCACGATGACTTGGTTGCCGCTCATATAGGCGATGGCCAGCACGATGCCCAGGCCGAACACGATGCCTGTCCAGGGGAAGGGGCCTGTCGTGTCATGCGGCAACAGGATGGTGAAGTGATTGTGAAACTCCGGGCCCTTCGCGAGCACCGCCTGTTGCAGAGCGGACCAGCCGCCGACCTCCCACAAGGACAGCCAGAGCAGGCCCAAGCCGCCCACATACATCACGACGAGTTGCACCACATCGGTAAACACCACCGCGGTCAATCCGCCGGAGAAGGTGTATAGGCCCGTGACCACGGCCATGAGCCACATGGAGCGGTACACATCCCAGCCCAATACCGTGTGCATGAGTTTGTCGGCGGTGACCCACAACATGATCGCGAGGCCAAGGAACAAGACGATGGCCCAGATTAGGGCCTGCACGAATTGGACGGCGCTGTTGTAACGCATCCCCAGGAATTCCGGGATGGTGAAAACGCCGGTGCGCCAAAAATACGGCACGAAGACAAAGGCCGCGAACACCATGGCAGGCATCGAACCCATCCAGTCGAAATTCGCGGCCGATACCCCGTTGCGGAACGTCGCCCCCGCCACCGCCACGAAGTCCGTCGCGCCGATGTCGCTCACGACGATCGAGAAGCCGATGGCCCAGAAGGGGAGCGATTTACCGGATACGAAGAAGTCTTCCGCGTTGCCCACATAGCGGGTGCAGAAGAACCCCAAGGCCAGCGTGCCTAGCATATAGACGGCAATGATGACCAGATCAATGCCTGCGAGACCGATTACATTTTCCATAAGAGACCTTCCGCAGCACGACACTTATGATGAAGAAGCAACCCCGGAGCCCCGCGTCCGCCCGCGGGGAATGCCGTACTTTACGTGCATTGACCCTGGGCGGTCAAATTTCCGGAGTCCGCGGGGAGAGTCCCCGTCTCGGACTTCCCACGCGCACGGGGCACCGAAGAGGGCGGGAACAAATCCCGCCCTACATCTCGGACTTCTCGCGCACGGGGCACCGAAGAGGGCGGGAACAAATCCCGCCCTACGTCGCGGACTTCCCGCGCGCGCGGGGCACCGAAGAGGGCGGGAACAACTCCCGCCCTACGTCTCGGACTTCCCGCGCGCACGGGGCAACGAAGAGGGCGGGAACAAATCCCGCCCTACGTCTCGGACTTCTCGCGCACGGGGCACCGAAGAGGGCGGGAACAAATCCCGCCCTACGTCTCGGACTTCTCGCACACGGGGCAACGAAGAGGGCGGGAACAAATCCCGCCCTACGTCTCGGATTTCCCGCGCACGGGGCACCGAAGAGGGCGGGAACAAATCCCGCCCTACATCTCGGACTTCTCGCGTGCACGGGTCACCGAAGAGGGCGGGAACAAATCCCGCCCTACGTCGCGGACTTCCCGCGCACGGGGCACCACCCGCGAGGTGCAAGGCCCTACGATGGGCATTGACCGGCGGGGTGCGCGTGGGTATTCTCAGAGAAGCCCCATGAAACCAGACTTGATCACGGTATTTGGCCTCACTTTTCATTCGTACCGCACGTTGTTGGCGGCCGCCTTCGTGATTTGCACATTGCTGGCGGTCCGGGAGTCCAAACGCGGCGCCAGCGCACCCGCCTTGTCGCCAGCGATTGGCATTTGGGCACTGGCGGGGGCCCTGCTCGGAGCCCGTGTCTTCTATGTTCTCCAATACGAGGGCATTCGAGCGCTTGCTCAAGCACTCCTGGTATGGAAGGGGGGGCTGGTCTTCTATGGAGGCTTAGCGGGGGGGGCGCTTGCCGTCGCGGCGTACTGCCGGTTGCGCGGTCTGCGCGTGCTGCCTGTCGCGGACATCGGCGCGCCATATCTCGCCCTTGGCGAGGCCATTACGCGAATCGGTTGCTTCCTGAACGGTTGCTGCTACGGGATGGCCTGTCCCTATCCTTGGGGAGTTGCGTTTCCACCGGGGAGCGTGGCCTACCAGGATCATCTCGACGCGGACATGCTGAGCCCAAACATGGCCCACACGGTTCCCTTGCACCCTACGCAACTCTACATGACCGTGGGCCTTGTGGCGGTATTCGTGGTGCTGAAACGTCTCTTGTCCAGGAAACCCTGGGGCGGAAGCGTGGTGTGCGCCTACCTGCTTTTGTATGGTATCCTGCGGTTTCTCGTCGAAATACTCCGCGGCGATAGCGTTCGCGGCGTGGCTGGGTTGACGCTTTCACAGAGCATCAGCGCGGCGATGGTCCTGGCGGCGTTGATTGCCCTAATGGTCCAAATCCGGCGTAGACGCGCCGCAACCGGATAGTGCCGGTTCCTGTGCGTCTCGCGGTGCCCCTGGAGACAACAGTAATGAAGCGAGTAGTAATAATGGTCACCCTGATGCTTTTTCCCCGGGTCTTGGCCGCCCAGAGCCTGGATCTGGCCTCGCTCGAGGGCGAGAACTGGTATGGGCTGTACCTCAACGGGCAGAAGTCGGGCTATTCCATGCACAAGGTGGAGAAGGCAGGCGATGGGACCGTGGTGGTTATCGAGGATGCGCGGTTCCGCTTGAACATGGCCGGTGTGCCACAGGACATGCGCATGTTCGCGAAGCGTACCTACGCGGCCGACGGCCGGCTCCAGACGGTGGAACAGCAGATCGACGATGCGAAAGGCGCGTCAAAGTTCCTGGGCGTTGTGCAGGGCGAGGAACTGGTGTTGCATGCGGAAGTCGGGGGCACCAAGGGCGAACGCCGCATGCCCCGCCCTAAGGAGTCCCTGGAAGATGCCCTGAAGCAGGCGGAACTCGTGCGGGGCAATCCGCAAGTGGGGGCCTCGCTGACCTTCACCACGTTTGAACCCATGAAGCCCGGCGAGATCAAGGGGCACAGCGAGATCGTGGGGGTGGAAGAGCGCACGCTCGAGGGCGCGCCCACCAAGGTGTACCAGATCAAGACCAGCCTCGACTTCATGGGGATCGAAACGATCTCCTACGTCACCGAAAAAGGCACGACGCTGGAAGACATCACCGCGGGCCAGATCACGATGCGTCTCGAACCGAAAGAGATCGCGCAGGACGTGGATTACAGCAATGATGTAATTGTGTCGAATGCCGCCATGGTCAGCGCTCCGATCTCCGATCCACGCACGCGCAAGGAGCTGCACTTGCGCCTGAAGGGCCCGCTTTCCCCCGCGCACTTGTTCAACGACGAGCGGCAGTTTCTCTCGCAGAGCGGCGATGCCTACGACTTCACGGGGAAGGCCATGAATCTCGAGGGATTCACGGCGGTGCCTCTGCCCGTCAATGATGAACAGGTGTCGCAGTGGTTGAAGCCCACTATGTTCGTGCAGAACGACGACCCGCGCATTCTCGCGAAGGCCCGGGAGATCGTGGGTGACGAGAAGGATTCTCTGAAGGCATCGGCCTTGTTGTGCGAATGGGTGTACAAGAATGTGGACACGGTGTTCTCGGCGCGGCTGACGAACGCACTCGAAGTACTGGACAGCCTCGAAGGGGACTGCACGGAGCACAGCATCTTGTTCGTGGCCCTCGCCCGCGCCGCGGGGTTGCCTTCGCGCGAAGTAGCCGGCCTGATTTACATGGACGGCGGGAAGCCGGGCTTCTACTTCCATCAGTGGGCGAAGGTGTGGGTGGGCAAGTGGATCGATGTGGATCCCACCTGGAATCAGCCGCTCGCCGACGTGACACACATCAAACTCGCCGAAGGCGATCTTTTCCAGCAGGCCCAGATCATTCCCATCATCGGGCAGATCCGCGTTGAAGTCGTCGAACAGGCCAGCGGCGGCTGACCCAAGGCCGCGCGGATGAGCACACCAGCAGAGCCCGCGACGCCACCGAAGCACAGACGCCGGCTGCGCTGGGTTTTGCGGGGGGCGGCGGTGATTCTGGTGCTGGCCGGCGTTTTGGCAAGCGGCGTACCGCAACGCAAAGCGTTCGAGTACGGCCTATCCAAAGCCCTGAATGGTTACGTTCGCATTGAGGGGCTTTCGCTGTTTCCGCCAGCAAGGATCGCGACGCTGCGCGTTGCGAGCGACGCGAAAGCCGCGCGCCAAGGTGAAGAAATGCTGCACGTGGAGGGACTCACGGTCGAGTACCGCCTGGCCCGGAGAGGCTGGGTGCGTTTCCCAAGAGTCAGTGTCGATCGCGTGGACATCCGCCTGTTGGATACGGGGGTGGCACCCGCCAATTTCGACTTCTTGTTCACGCGCCCCGCGCGACAAGAGCCTCGGGATCCCTACGAGGGGATGGATGCTGTTGCCTACATCCCTGGCGCGGTCCAGGTGCGCGAAATCACGATCGATGTGGAAACGCCGCGCGGTTCCGGCCGCGTGGAAGGCATGGCGTTCGACTGGGAGACCGATACATCGCAGCACACCACCGCGCGGCTTTCGGGCGAAAGCCTGGAAGGGACTTTTCGCGCCGCCTCGCGGCCCACGGCGATCGCGTTTCGAGAGGGGTCAATCGATGTGACGCTGCATCGGGATGACGTCGCGCTATCAGGCACATTGCAGGCGCATCTGCCGGGGTGCCTCGAACTGAAAGGCGATGTCGCGGCCATGGCCTTGCTGGGCACAATGGCCGGCCGCATCAACCTCGAAACCTGCCGCGTGGGTGGGGCCGTGTCTCCGCTGCTGCCGGCGCCCGTGGTCTTTGACGAAGTGGATGTTTCGGGAACCACGCTGGATGGATCACGGGGGCCCGGGGGCGCGTGGAGCGTATCCGGGAACGTCCAGGCGAAGGCGGCCGCGCTGCGGGCCGGTCCGCCCGGGCATGAATATTACGACGGCGGCCTCCAGGTGAGCGGCGCGTTTGAAGGCCAGTCCGGCACATTCGAACTGGTCTTGAACAGCGGGCAACGCATGTCCGTCGTCGCGGAGCATTCTCCCGAGAAGAGCCGTGCTGTCGCTACCTTGATCGATTGGACGCGCGAGGGTCTGCGCGATGCGCTCCCGAAAGATTGGCGGCCCCTGCTCGACGAGGTGCCCCATCTGATGCAGGTGGCCGGAACCGCGGAAGTGAACTACGAGCATCCAGGCTACTCGGTTGCGGTGTCCATCGATCCCGTGTTTTCGCCGGATGCCGCACGGTCGGAGCGGTTCACGGTGGAGATTTCGGGGGACGGTTCGTTGAACCGCGCCGAGGCGAGTCTCTTTCAGGGGACTCTACTCGCAGCGCTCGGTTCCGGGGAGGTCAACGCATCCCTGGACGTCGCATCCCTGGAACGATTCGAGGCCGATTTCGAGCTTGGCGATCTCGACGTATCGCGCTGGGCGACGCCTTTGGAAACGCGTATCCCTATCCCTCTGCCCGAAGGCATTCTCAGCGGCACTGTCCAAGCGGGGCGCGGGGACGGGTTCCACGCCAAGGCCCATTTGAATCTCGAGACGGCTGACGACGGTCCGCGCGTGGTTCTGGATCTCGATGCGAAAGGGCTCGCGGATGAAGCGCCACTACGTGTGCTGGGTCAAGCCACTCTAGGCGCGAGTGAGACCCCCTCTTCGTTGACGTTTGACGTGGCGCTGGCGCAACCGCGGTGGACTCCAAGCGGCACGGTTACGTTCAGCGCCTTGGACGTGGCGCGTGTGGAAAAGCTTTTCAAACTCGCGCTCCTTCCAGAAGGCGGCGTAGCGGTAGTTACAGGCAACGTTGGGGTAGAGGCTTCCGGCAAGGGTACCGCGCTGCGCGTAGAGGTCGCGGCCACGCCCATGTCGCTCTATGGCCTGAACGTCCCCACGGAGACTCCGCTCTCCGCAAAAGGCACCCTGACGCTGAGCGATGACTTCTCGATACTGCGCGCGGAAACCCTGAACTTTACGTTGACAGATGACGCGCACCTCGACTTGACGGGGCTGGAGCTGCGGCTCTCTCCGTTCAGCGCCTCGGGCCGTGTGGCAGGCAAAATCGATTTCGATTACGTGGCCCCCATCCTGGGTTTGGAGTCAATCGTGGGGGCGCTGATCATCGATGCGCCCTTGCGTTACGACAAGGGCCTCGCCGAAGGCAGCTTCCGCTTGGAGGGTGATGGATTCGGCTACGGCAGATGGGCGGGTCCTTATGGCACGCCGGTGCTCGCGGAGGGCAACCTGGTTTTCGACACGGCAAAGGCAAAAGGGACCATCGAACAGCTTCATGTGGCGTGGGGAGACGGAACACAGGCGAACGGCACGCCTTTCGATTTTGGCATCACGCCCATCGCGTTCAACGGTCCCGTGTCGATTGAGACCGACCTGGCGCCGTTGGTGGACCTTCGTTTTCTGGATAGCGCTGAAGGCAAGGCCTCCGTTTCGGGCACGCTCGGATACGGCGACGGCGTGCCGAAGGCGGGAGTCCATGTTGACCTCGCAGCGAACTCGTTCATCCTGAGCGGCGCGGCGGCCGCGTTGGCCGGTCTGTCCGCCGCAGGTTCGATCTACTACGAGGATTCCTTGAGCGGCAACCTCCAGTTCGCCGCGGCAAGCGCGGCGGCGGCCGGCGCGGAACTGGAGCAGCCGAGGGGCATCTGCGCGATCGAAAACGGCGTCGCCAAGGTGAGCGGCGCTGAAGCCTCGCTCTACGGAGGGCAACTGACGATCAATGGCGAAGTGAACCTGCTCGATACGAACGCCGGTGGACGCGTGGAGGCGCGTTTCACGGGAATCGATCTGGACCGCTTCACCAAGGAGTACGAGCCGCCATCGGTGCGGCTGACCGGTCTCGCGGACGGCACGGTGCTGCTCGTTTGGAACCAGGACGGCCTGCAAGACCTCCGGGTGGATCTCGCGTCCAACCAGGATTTCTCTCTCAACCGGGAAGTCATTGAAAGTCTACTGCTGCAGTCGCTCACGTCTGGCGTGACGGGTCTCAAGATGCTGAATCGCCGCATCCAGAAGAAGACTATCGGCGAGGAGGCGATGCGTGAATTCGACAACGCCACAGCCTCACTCAGCCTCGAAGGCGAACGCTACGAGGAGCAGCGCCTGGTGGGCCCCGTGGCGCTGAAGAGCGAGACGCTGGACTTTTCCATCGATGTTGCCGTAGATCTCAGGGCCATTGCGGACGCGCTGGAGATTCAGCAGCAGGCCAAGCTGGAGGAAGGTGATACGATCTCAGCGGAACCTGTACAATGGACCGGGCCCGAACAAGAAGGCCCATCATCGGACGAATAATCTGGACGCCTGGTCGTCCAATAGGGCAGAGGAGGAGAACCCATGAAGCGAGCTGGGATCGCACTGGCGGCAACACTGTCGCTGATCGCCCTTGGTTGCGTGATAACGACCAAACACAAGATCGACGCCCACATCGTCCTCGATATCCGCCACATCCAAGAGCAGGCGGATGGCGTGCTGGACTACATCGAGGGCAAGACCGACGAAATCCCCGCAACGGAGACCAAGGGAGAATCCCGGGCCCCGTCGTTTTTTGAGCGTGCATACTACGCGATGATGCCGGTTCAAGTGGTCTACGCGGCGGAGTTGAAGGAAACATCGCCGAAAGTGAAGGAATTGGCCGACAAGTTGCGCGAGCGCCAACCCAAGGTGGAGGCCATGAAGAAGGCGGGCGCAATCGGCGAGGACAACCGCGGGTACGTCGCCCTGCGCGAAAGCGAGGCCATTGCCGACGCCGCGAAGAAAAACGAGGCCCAGCAACTCGTTGCCGCCGAGAACGCCGACCGCAAAGCGTTGTACCGCGAAATTGCCAACGACAATGCCGACCAGAAGGTGACCCTGACCACGGTTGAGCGTGTGTTCGCCCAGCGGCGTCTCATGCGCGCGAGCGCGGGCGAAATCTTCCAGTTGCCTCCGGCGGGTGAGGACTTCGACAAGTTCAAGGCCTCTCCCGCGGGCCAGAAGCTCGCCGCGGAATGCGTGGCCGGAGCGTGGGTCACCATCAAGTAAGCGTTGTACTTCATACGCGACGCCGCGCTCCAGATGGAGCGATAAGAACCGAAGCGCCCGGCCTAACCACCCGGGCGCTTGGGTATTATTGGGAAGACCAAGTCAAGGCGGAGCCGGGAAGAGAACATCCCCCTTGATCCCCCTTCAAAGGGGGAATTCCACAACACCATAACAGTGAGTAAGCCAATAGATATGGCGTAACGCTCGGGCTTCTGGCCCGAAAAACAAGCGGCCCGAAGGGCGCGCTGGATTCCCCCTTTCAAGGGGGCAGGCCCGCAGGGCCGAGGGGGATGTTCTTCGCCGAGCACTCCGTCTTCGGAGATAGACTCTGCAATCACTGGACAGAGGCCTCGCCCATCGGTTTCGTCCGAGGTATAATTCTCCCAATTCAGTGACCCCGTGGCCGCTCTCCGCTTACCGGGGAGGGACATCGTAGTTCCGGATCTTCCCTAGAAATCGGTTTCCTCCCGGGTAAATGCCGATGAAGGTCACCTGGGGCGGCAACGGCACAAAGCCATTGGATATCAGCGGCCAGGCGCGCAGGTTGCGGAGCCGCAACAGCAACGTAAACGCCGCACCTTCTTCACGCATGCGCGCCAGCGCCGCGGCCAGCAATCGTGCTTGAACTCCGGCGGCAAGCGAACCAGCGACAAACAGGTCGATGAGGGCCGCACGCAATGGATGGCGGCCAAGCATTTCTACAAGGTAGTAATTCACGAATCCTGCGGCCTTGCCGTCGCGTTCCGCCACGAGGGTGCGCGGCATGTCCTTGAACTTGAGCTGGCGCGCAAGACGGTCCGCCGACCATGCAATGGAAAGGTCCATTGTGCGGCTCTGCGCCTCCACCAGATGCATGCATGCAGGCAAGTCGGACTCTTCATAGTGGCGGATGCCTGTGGTATTCACGGCCAGCGATGGCGGGCGCTGCACGAGTCCCGCCACGGATGCGAGTAGGGATTGAATGCGTTCCGGTTCCCAATTGGCGACGGACTTGTGATCGAGCACCCGGACCCAGTGGCCCACTTCGTCGATGGTATCTATCACCGCGGCCCTGTTCCAGAAGATGTGGCCATCGAGAGCCGCGGCGGCGCGGTAGGTCCAACCCAGCATGACCTGGGCGTTGCGTTCGAGATGTCGCTTGGCGAGTTCGTCCCACATGCGCTTGGCGACGAAGTGGCCTTTGCACGCTTCCGAAACCGAGAGCCAACTGCCTCCGGAGCCGCGGATCTGCTTGCCGCGCACGCGAAGCATGAACTCTTCGGCGAACAGCGTGCCGACGAGTTGAGAACCCTTGTACGCGCCGATGAGATAGTGGTTGGCCTCGGGCCTTCCGGCGAGCAGCGCCCAGTCGAAAAACTCGGGCGACCAGATGGGAATGGGCGTCTTGCCGCCAAAAGCCTTGCTCCAGACCGAGTAGGTGACGCGGTGGGCCTCCGCACCATCTCCTTCAAAGGTGCGGATCTCGATCATGCGGCGATTCGGAAGCCGTGGGCATCGCCCAAAGCGCTGAGTTCGTCAATGAGGCCGTCGTACAACTCCGGGCCGAGGCTTGCGTGGGTGTAGCGGCGTTCCAACGCAAGCAGCGCGGTTTCCGCGAGGCACGCGAAGACCTGTCCCGGTTCCAGGCGAAGGTCGAACTTGAAGTCGGGCGTTCCGGGAAGGCACACGACCCCGCCTTCGATGACGCGCACGTCGGGGCGCTTCTGCGCGACCAGTTTCGACACGTTGTACGGGCGCGACAGATCGTAGACGATAGCGCCGCGCCTCAGCCAATCCGGTTCGATGAAGGCTTCGGTTGCGCTTGTGGCCGTGAGCACGACGTCGGCCTCCAGGAGCGCGGCTTCCAGATCGTTGGACACATACAGCACCGCGTTGTCCTCGCCCAACGACGCGAGCGCGCGTTGGAAATCAGCGGGTTGTGGCGCGCTCCCCAGTCTGCCTGTCCGCGCGGCTATCGATGCGGCGAACGGCTCGTGCTTTCCGCCGTTCTGCGAGCGGCGCCACGCGCGGTGAGCGATATCCAGACCCACTTCGCGCAGGCGCGCCCGGCTCAGGGCGGAGGCGTCGGGGCGGCCCACGAGAATGAGGCGTCCAAAGCGATCCGCCATGCGCATCGCCAAGGTGCGGCCGATATTGCCTGTCGCCCCGACAACCGCCACGGTCAAATCCTGAGTCGTCGCCAAGCCGGCTTCGCGGCACGCGGCTTCGATGGCTCGGATGGCCACCGCGACGGTGTAGGAATTCCCGGTGGTCAATGCGACGGGTGAGGCGTCGCGCAGGGCTAAGCCGTTTTGCGACGCGATCGATGTGAAGCCGCCGAGGCCCACGATACGCGCGCCGCGTCTGTGAGCGAGCGCGAGGGCTTTCTGAAGTTCCGCCACGGCCTCGCTCTGCGTCATCTCCATCAATTCCTTGGAGGTGTACGGCACGAGAATGAGATCGCCGCGTGCCTTGACCCCGCGGGGCGTTTCAAAGTCGCACACGCCGACGGCCGCCGGGTCCAGAAACGTGCCCAAACGCGCTTTGAGTTCGGACATCTGGTCCGGACGAAATGCCTTGAGGGTCGTGTCGAAGCCCACACAATCCGTGATATCCAGCAGGTGCATGAGAAATGCGAAGCGGCCGGCCTCCTCGTCGGTGGGCTCTCTGTCGGGCATGGCCCGGATCGATGATTCGCGGGCGACCTCAATCGGCCCCGTGCTCCGGTCAAACTGCTTTCCCACCAGGTGGCCGATGAGCCGCGCCGTGTCGCCCGCACGCAAGAGTGCCAGCGTCTGTTCGAGCGCTCGCACGAAATGGTCGCACTCGTCGCGGCCGGCGATAAGCGCGGGTTCCACGCGGATGACATCTCCCGCGCTCATGGTCGGCGCGACGCGGGCCTTACCGACGTTCAACAGATATGCGGAGAGCAGGTAGCTGAGCACATCTTGTTCCGCGAGGTAACCAAACAGGCCTCGCGTGAAGGCTTTGCCATCCAACGCCAATTGAACGCCAAGCAGGTATCCCTTTCCGCGGACGGACTTGATCAGTTCGGGATAGCGCACCTGCACATCGAGCAGACGCTGTTTGAGATACGCGCCATTGCTGGCCACGTCGCGAATGAGCCGGCAGTCGTCGCGCGTGATCATGTCAAGGGCCGTCAAGGCGACAATGCAGGCCAACGCGCTGCCCGCGAAGGTGGAGGAGTGCCGGAGCGCGAAGCGTTCGGTCATGAGGCGTCCGCGGAACACGCACGCGCCGATGGGCATGATGCCACCGCCAAGCGCCTTGGCCAGAGTAATTGCATCGGGCGCGACTCCTTCGTGGTTGCACCCAAACAGCGCGCCCGTTCGCCCGAGGCCGGTCTGCACTTCATCGAACACGAGTTGCACGCCATGGCGTGCGGTGATCTCGCGTACGGCGGTGAGGTATCCGTCCGGAGGTTCCACGATGCCACCCTCGCCCTGGATTGGTTCGAGCAAGAAGGCCGCGTAGTAGTCTTTGCGCTCGTTCAGCGCGGCTTCCAACGCATCGGCATCGCCGAACGGCACGTAGTCGAAACCCGGCGCCGGCGCGCCGAATCCATCTTGATAGATGGCGCGGCCTGTGGCCGAGAGCGCGCCCAGCGTCTTGCCATGGAACGAATTCTCTGTCGAGAGCACGCCCGGCCGGCCCGTATAGGCGCGACACAACTTGATCGCCGCTTCATTCGCTTCGGCCCCGCTGTTGGTGAATACCGCGTAGCGCATGCGGCCGGGCGCGAGTTCGGTCAGGCGCCTCGCCAGCTCGCCCGCGGGCAAGACCAGCGAGGGCTGCACCAAGCTGGGCCATTGGCTTTCGCGCACGGAGGCGATCACGTCCCAGATTTCGGGGGGGTTGAAACCAAAGGGCAGCGCCCCATACATCGCGGTGAAGTCAACGTACTCGATTCCCTTCTCGTCCCACAGGCGGCAGCCTTCGCCTCGCAGATAGGTTTTGTCCATTTCGAGTCGCGCCAGCAGACCGCCCAGGTACGGATTCACGTGATCGATATACGGGTGTGACAAGCCCGGAATCGACGGCACCGGGGAGGCGTCTTCGTCGGGGCCGGGCGTGATCGCGGCGGGCGGTGCGGGCGGGCGTTCGACCAGGAAAGCGAGGAGTTCCTGCTTGCGGCTCTTGAGGGTCTCGCGGAGGTCATCGGTCAGCACCCCGTTTCGCACGCGATACCGCAGCCGGTCGCCTTCCGCCCACAAGTCGATACCCTTTTCCTGCAATTGCGCGACCAAGACCGCGGCGGTCATATTTCACCCTCTTCATGTTCGACATGTCCGCCTGCGGCGGCTGAGACCGCGGGCGGCGCTGGGAGCCCGTGGGTGTCCAGGATCAGTTTGAGCAGGTCGCTCGCAAACTGTGCGACCGTGGGACCCTGCACAAGCATGGCCATGGGCAGCGACAGCGAGAAGTCCGACTCGATCTTGCTTTTCAACTCCATCCCCGCGATGGAATCGAGCCCAAGCGCGTCGAGTGACTTGTCCACATCGAGGGATTCCGGTTCGAGCGCGAGGACCTGTCCAAGGCATTCGCAGAGATAGAGGCGCAGCGCCGCCTCGCGGTCGGCCGAGCCGCGCAGCGCCTCGAGGTTGAGTCCGCTGCCCCCGCCATCTTCGCGGCGCTCCTTGGACACCAAGCGGCCTATCAAAGGAAAGTCTTCGCCGGCCGGATAGAAGTCGCGCCACTTGTTCCAGTCATTCCGGACCACACCCGTTTGCACGGCACCGGAGGCCATCAATTCGCTCAGAATGCTCAAGGCCTCACGCGGGGCAATACCCTCGAATCCAAGCCGTGTGAGGCGATCCGCGACGTCCTGGTGCTCCGCCACATAGCCGACGTCGGCGATGCGGCCCCAATTCACCGAGAGCCCCGGCATACCCAAAGCGCGGCGGTGATGCGCCAGCGCGTCGAGGTACGCGTTTGCGGCGACGTAATTGCCTTGCCCCGGCGACCCCGCTAACGCGGCGCCCGAGGAAAACAGCACGAAATAGTCGAGCGGCGCGTTGCGGGTCTGCTGATGGAGGTTCCAGGCGCCGCGAACCTTGGGGGCGAGTACGCGTTCCATCTTGTCGAGGGTCATGGCCGTGAGGCTCTCGTCATCAATGACCATCGCGGCATGGAAGACGCCCCGCAACGGCGGCATACCGTCCTGAATCTGCGCGATGGCGTTCCGCACGTCTTCGCCGCGAGCCACATCACCTTGCACGATGCAGGTGTTCACACCGCGATTTGTCAATTCGCGCACGAGGCTTTGCGCCCGCTGGCCGCTCGCACCGCTTCGGCTCATCAGTGCGAGGTGCCGCGCGCCACAATCGGCCAGCCACGTGGCGACTTCGCCGCCGAATCCACCAAACGCGCCGGTTATGAGATACGTCGCATCGGAGCGAATCGCGGGCTTGCGCCAGGTTGTGCACGCCAGAGCGCCGTCGCGCAGGGTAAGGACGATCTTGCCGATGTGCCGCGCCTGGGCCATGTGGCGGAACGCCGCGTGGACTTCGCTCAATGGATACACACGCGCGGGCAGCGCCTTCAGCACGCCTTCATCCAGGAGGCTTACGATGTCTTCGAGCAGCCTCTTGACGGTATCCGGGACATGCTCGATCGCACGGCCGAGGTCCAGCGACGTGAATGTGAGCGTCTTGGAAAACGGGCGCAGGCCGAGTTGCAGGTTCTCGTAGATGTCACGCTTGCCGATCTCAATGAAGCGGCCGAAGGAGGCGAGGCATGCCACGCTTTGCAGCAGGGCTTTGCCTGCAAGCGAGTTGAGCACGACGTCGACGCCGCGGCCTTCCGTGATCGCATCGATCTCGTCCGCGAATTTCAAGGTACGCGAGTCCATGACATGCGGAACGCCGAGTGCCTCGAGGTACTCGCGCTTCTCGGGGCTCCCCGCCGTGGCAAACACTTCCGCGCCCAGCCACTGGGCCACCTGGATTGCCGCGAGGCCGACGCCGCCCGCGCCCGCGTGGATCAGCACGCGCTCGCCCCGTTGCAGGCGCGCGCATTCACACAGCGCATACAACGCGGTCAAGAATACGACCGGCACTCCCGCCGCCTCTTCGTACGTGAGGTTTTCGGGTTTCGGAACAACAAGGTTCTGGTGGGCTATGACGGAGGTGGCAAAGCTATCGCGCGCGATCGCGACGACGTTATCGCCCGCCTTGAATCGCTGGACGTTCGCACCGGCGGATACCACCACACCGCAACACTCATCACCCAAGCCTTGGTACTCACCTTCCCGCGTGGGGTACATTCCCGCGGCTTTGAGAATATCGCGGAAGTTCAGGGCAGACGCTTTCACCGCAATCTCGACTTCATCGGGTCCCGGTGTCGCGCGCCGCGCCGGGCGGACAGCAACGCCGTCGATGGAGCCGGGCCGGGCGATTTCGAGACGCATCGCGGTCTCGCCGTCCGTGGCTAGCCCAGATGGCGTAGGACACCACGCCGTCATCCGTTGTACGTAGCGAGCGCCCTCGCGAAACGCCACCAGGCTCTCCGCGTCACCGTGCCACACTTCGCGCAGCAGCAGCGACGCACACCCCTCCGCTTGCTCCGCCTCCAAGTCGATGGCCGTGCATCGCAATGCGGCGTTTTCGAAGGTCATCACCTTGGCCAAACCCCACAGCGTAGCCTGTGCCGGGTCGCACGCAGGATCGCCGAGGCGTACAGGCTGACTGCCGCGCGTCACCAGGTAGAGCCGCGGGGCCGGCCTGTGTTGGATTGCCGTGAGCGCCTTGAAAATGGCGAGCGCGCTCGCACAGTTCTGCGAGACTGCCGATGGATCGCCTGCGCTTTTTTGCAGGGGCGCGGCATCCAGACTCCAACAATGCACGACGCCTCTCACGACGTTGGCACATTCACCCACATGGCGCAGCACCCGATCGAGATCTTCGGGCGATTGGGGAGCAGCGCCATACACGCCTTCGGCACGCTGTTCGTACGCCGCGGCCGGATACACCGTGGCGACGCCCTCGCCCAAGGACTTCAGGTCTTCTGCCAGCCGGTCCGCCACGCCTGTGGAATCCGCGAGAAGCACCCACAGGCCGGCTTCCTCCTTTGGATGCAGTGACTGGAGAGCAACGGAGGGCGCGTCAAGCGCGGGCGCTTCAGCCATCAACACGGGTTGCTGCGAAATGCGTGAACCTTCGCTGCAAGCCTCACTGTCGAAAGAATCCACAAAGCCCAGTTCGGCAAGGAGTCGCCGCCATGCCTGGCCAGAAATCAGGGGATGGGCAGGACGCACATCGAAGTCCTTGAATCTCCACCAGCCTTCAGTCAAGCCAAACACGAGGTCGAGCAGACGGCGTTTGCCGGCGCCTTCGATTAACATCAGCAGACCGCGCGGAGCCAACAGGCTCTTCACATGCTCGAGGCTGATTCGCAGATCGCTCGTGGCGTGCAACACATTCGCCGCGATGACGATGTCGAACGCATGCAGCTCGTCAAACCCTTGCGACTCAGGACTTGCCTCTACGTCGAGGAGTCTGTACTCGACAAGGGATGAATAGGTTCTGAATTTCGCTTCGGCCTGGCCGAGGAAAAGCGGCGACACATCCGTGAAGGTGTACTTGACCCGATCGCTCGGGAGCACCGGCAGGATGTGGGATGTCAGTCCGCCGGTTCCGGCGCCCACCTCGAGTATGCGCAGCACGCGGCCGGGTGGCAACGACTCGACAATGCGCGTGAGCGCACGTTTCACGAGGGCGTTGTTTGCGCGCGAGAATGGCGAGTCGGCATACAGGCGTTCGACAAGCGCGAACGACCCTTCGGGGAAGATGACCGCCAGCGCATCCTTTTGTCCGGTCAGAATCGCGCCGAGCTGCTGGCCGCAGGCCCCGCAAATCGCGAGTTCCGCGGCCAACGATGGATAGCCGGCGAGCACGTGCCGGTACAGCGCGTCCGCGTCTTGAGGCTTCAATTCCGCAACGGCGCGCCACTCATCTCCGGCGCGCGCGAGCAAACCGTCCTCTTCAAGCATTTCGAGCAGGCGGTTCACAACGCGCTTGTGGCGCGGTGCGATACCGAGATGCGCGCACATCGCCTCAAAGGCGAAGGTTTCGCCGGGGGCCCAGTGCCAGCCCAATTCAAGCATCGTGTTGACCGTGTACGCGGCCACCAGCGCGTCGAGGAGTCCAACCGCCGCCTCGTAGCGTCGCATCGCGTGAACTTCGTTCTGGGTGTGGGCTTCTTTCTCCACTTCATCCACAAACGCGCGCAACGCGGGCACCGCTCCCGGAAGAACGGTTCCACGCGTACCCGGCGCCGGCTTGGGTTCCCAGACAATCTCGAAGAGCCAATCCGCCGGATTTCCCGCGTCGCGCGATCGCTCCCCGTCCTTGTTTTCGACGCGCTGCAAACGCAGCCCGCGCAATTCCACGACCGGGCGGTACTCCGGGCTGTACAGGGTCACATCGCCTTCGACTTGCGGACCGTTGCCTTCATGCTTACGAAGCGTGACATGGGCCCATGACGGCGCCCCCTGCTTCTCGTGTACCAGCACCTCGTCGAAATGCACGGGCAGATAGACGGCGTTGGCGCCAGTACGATCCGGCTGCGATGCCAAGGCCGCACCTAGTACCTGCATCGCGGAGTCCAACACGGCGGGATGGACTTCGTATGGCTGCGAGCCGGTCCCGTGCGCGGCGGCCGGACGCAGTCGTCCCAGCGCTTCTCCGTTGTTTCGCCAGACCGCCTCGACCCCTTGAAACGATGGCCCGTATTCGTAGCCGCGCGCGCGCAACGCATCGTAGAAGGGCCCGCTGGTTACGGTATCGCCTCGCCGCAACGCCGCCGCGCGGTCCTCCGTCAGTCTGTGGGCGCGGCCGTTGCCGCCCGCGGACGGCGCGGCAGCCGATCCGCTCGCGTGAAGCGTCCACGTTGCGCTTGCGCCTTTCGACGCATGCCGCGAGTACAACTGAAACGAGACTTCGGACGGAGAAGCGGAATCAAAGACGACGTGCGTCTCCTGCTTGCCCTCCGTCAGCCCGAGCGGCCTGAAAAGCGTGACGTCGCTCAGGATAGCGCCCGAAGATCCGAAGTGGGCATTCGCGGCCACAAGCGCCATCTCGAGAAAGGCGGTCGCCGGAAGAATAGGCGAACCTTGCACCTGGTGTTCTCGAAGAAAGGCGAGGGCCTGCATATCCAAATCAAATTGCCAGGTGGGCGTGGGGGCGTCTGTCTTCCGCGGCTTGAACGGGTGCGCGCCTCTGGATGAGGCGCCTTTCCAGGCGCCCTGCCACATGTCCGCTTCGCCCAGTTCCAGCCAGCAACGCTGGCGTTGCCAAGGGTAGGTGGGCAGCGCGACACGTTTGCCCACGCCGGGAAACACGGTGCGGTAGTCGAGCGCGAATCCCGCGACATGCAGCGCGCCGAGGGCCTGAATGACCGCCGCGCCATCATCTTCGTCCTTGCGCAGCGATTCCACCGTGACGGCCTTCGCCCCACGGCTGCGAATGCACTGGCGCGCAGGGCCCCGCAGGGTGGGATGGGGACTGCATTCAAGCAGGACATGAACGCCGTCCCCGATCGTGGCATCCACCGCGGGATGGAACAGCACGGTTTGCCGCAGATTGCGGCCCCAGTAGCTCGCATCCAGCGAGGTGTGGACATCGATTCGCGCACCCGTGACGGTCGAATAGATGGGAATCGCCGGCGCGCGCGGCGAAATGGCGGCAAGCGCGTCTTCGAGTTCGCTCACAAACGGATCCATGAGATGACTGTGAAACGCGTAATGCCTGGCAATGGACTGAAACGCGGCGCGGTCGCGGGTCAGTTCTTCCAGCAGTTCATCGACAGCATCCGATTCACCCGAGACCACGACCGAGGTCGGACTATTCACGGCGCCGATACCGATGCGGCCGCCGTAGGCCGCGAGCCGCGTCTTCACCTCCTCCAACGGCAGACTGACGCTGACCATCTGGCCCGTGCCCGTCGCGCGTTGCATCAGGCGGCTCCGGTGGTGGATGACTTGCACTGCGTCGTCCAGTGATAGCGCACCCGCCACGAACGCCGCGGCCGCCTCGCCCATGCTGTGTCCCAACACGGAGTCCGGCTCGACCCCCCACGACTTCCACATGGCCGCGAGGCCGGTCTGCAGTGCAAACAACACCGGTTGCGCGCAGGCGGTCTCTTCCAGGCGAGACTCCTGCGCGGGCCTTGCCATTTCTTCCAGGATCGACCAGGAGCCCAGCGGATGGAACAGAGCATCCACTTCTTCCACGGCCTCGCGAAAGACCGGCGAGCATTCGAGGAGCCGCCGCCCCATTCCGGGCCATTGCGTGCCCTGCCCAGGAAACACGAAGGCCACGTGGGGGCGCCGATCGGTAACTGCGGCGCCTACACAGACGTTCGCGCGGGCAGCGCCGTTGATGAATGCTTCGATTCCCGAAGCGAGGTCTTCGCGGTCCCGGCCGGTGACGGCGAGACGCTGCGGAAAGTGTTTGCGATGCAACGCGGCCGTGTAACAAATATCTTCCGGAGGAATCCCCTGATTGTCGCCGGAGCGCAGGAAATCCGCGTAGACTTCTGCCACCGCGGGCAGCGTCTTCTGGTCGTGGGCGGACAACACCAGTAGATGTGGAAAGGGGGAAGGACTCGCGGATGTCCGCGGCGCCTGCTGGGGCGCTTCCCCGAGGATCGCGCATGCGTTCGTTCCGCCAAATCCGAATGAACTGACTCCCGCGACGGCACCTTCGCTCCACGCGGGCCAGGGAGACAACTGAGTCTGCACGCGCAACGGCAGTCTGTCGAACGGGATGTTGGGATTGGGGTTCTTGAAGTGCAGGCTCGGCGGTATCTGTCGATGCTTGATGCACAGTGCGGCCTTGATGATGCCCGCTATCCCCGCTGCTCCTTCGAGATGCCCGATGTTCGTTTTCACAGAACCCAGGAGGATGGGTCTTTCCGGATCGCGCCCCACGCCGAGTACCGTGCCGATAGCAGAGGCCTCGATCGGATCGCCCAGAACGGTACCCGTGCCGTGCGCTTCCACGTAGTCGATTGTCGCGGGGGGAATTCCCGCACGGCGGCACGCGTCGCGCAGCGCCGCCTCCTGCGCTTCCCGGCTCGGGGCCGTGATGCCGTTGCTCCGGCCATCGCTATTCACCGATGTGGCCAGCACGGTGGCGTAGATTGCGTCGCCATCGGCAAGCGCGCGCGCAAGCGGTTTCAGCACGACGAATCCGGCGCCTTCTCCGCGCACGAACCCGTCGGCGGACGCATCGAATGCCTTGCACCTGCCTTCCTTGGACAACATGCCCGCCAAGGAGAGGTTGATGGTGAGCGTTGGCGAAAGCAGGAGGTTGGTTCCGCCGGCGAGCGCGGCGTCCGCCTCGCGGTTCCACAGGCTCTTGCATGCGAGATGCAGCGCCACGAGGGAAGAGGAGCACGCCGTGTCGACGATCATGCTGGGTCCGCGGAGGTTGAAGAAATACGAAACGCGGTTGGCGGCGATGCTGGTCGCATTCCCGGTGGGCATGTACATGTCGGTGTACGCGGGATTCATCTGGACGCGGCCGTAGTCGTTTCCGGTGATGCCGACGAAGACCCCCGTGCGCGATCCGTGCAGCGTATCGGGATCGATTCCGGCATCTTCGATGGCGTTCCAGGCGAGTTCGAGGAGGATGCGCTGCTGCGGATCCATCCGGGTGGCTTCGCGAGGCGAGATGCCAAAGAAGCCGGGGTCGAAGAGATCGATCTTGTCGATGAATCCGCCCCAGCGCGCGTAGGTTTTGCCGGGGGTACCGGGGGTGGGATCGTAGTATTCCTCCACGTCCCAGCGGTCGGGCGGGACCTCGACGATGGCCTCGCGCCCCTGGCACAGCATGTTCCAGAAGGCGTGGGGTCCCGTGGCGCCGGGTAGGCGGCACGCGATGCCGACTATCGCTATGGGCTCGAGAGGCGGGAAGTCCTCGTCATCCGCGGAGCGCGGTGCGGAGCCAGAGGGATCCCGCGCGAGGTAGTCTGCCAACTCCGCGATCGTCGGATACTCCCAGGCAAGCGTGGCAGGCATTTCCCGGCCGAGCATCTCCTCCAGCTCGCCCGCAAGGGAGACGGCTTGCGCGGAACCCAAACCGAAGCTCGCAAAAGGGGTGTGGATGCCGACGTGCGATGGCTCCATCCGTGTTTCGCGTGCCACGCGGTTGACGAGCCACTGGCGAAGGGCTTGAACGCCGGGGTTCTTGGCTCCGTCTTCTAGATGCATGCGTGGGTTTCCTGTGAAGTTATGCGGAGTGCGTGCCTGAATGTGCTTTCAAATACTGCTCCTTGCAGGCGAAACGCCGCAGTTTACCGCTCGAAGTGCGCGCGATCGTCCCCGGTTCCACAACGTGCACCTCGTAGACCGTCATATCGAATTCCGCCACGACCGCCGCGCGCACGGCCTGGACGAGTTCTCTCTTCGCGTTCGGGTCGGCGGCGGCCTCGTGCGCGACCTCGACTTGAACGATGAGGCGTTCCTCTCCATCGAGGTCCACGCCAAAGACCGCGCAGCCCTGCGGGCGAATCCCGGGGTGGCAACCGGCCACGACGTGCTCGACGTCGTGTGGATACACGTTCCTTCCTGACAGGATGAGAACATCCTTGATGCGCCCGGCGATGTATAACTCGCCGTCGCGCAGGAATCCCAGATCGCCGGTGCGCAGATAGGGCCCCGCACCGTCAAGCTGGCCCTCGAACACGCGGTGCGACTCCTCGGGCGCGTTCCAGTAGCCTTTGGAAACCGCCTTGCCGGAGACCCACACTTCGCCCACCCGATCCTCCGGGCACTCCACTTGCGTGTCCGGATCGACGATGCGGACCTCATACCCTTCGCCCGGAATGCCGCACCCCACAAGCGTCACTCCGTCGGCGGAAGCATCGGACATCACCTCGACATGCCTGCATTCCAAACTACGCCGGTTCGCACGAAACATTACGGGGCGCGCCTTCGTTCCGCCGCCTGAGACGAAGAGGGTCGCCTCGGCCAGTCCGTAGCACGGGAAGAAGGCCTCGCGCTTGAATCCGCAGGGCGCGAACGCTTCCGCGAAGTGTTCCAGCGTTTGGTGCCGGACCGGTTCGGCGCCGCAGAAAGCGACAGACCAGCGGCTCAGGTCCAGCTCGGCCCGCTGCTCGGGCGTAGTCCTGCGGACGCACATGTCGTAGGCGAAATTGGGCCCGCCCGCGCCCGTGGCGCCATACTCGGAGATGGCCTTCAGCCACCGCAGCGGGCGCTGAAGGAAGAGCGCCGGAGGCATACCAATGGTCGTGCCCCCGTAGACTACGAGCGTCAAGAGCCCGACGATGAGGCCCATATCGTGGAAATGGGGAAGCCAGTATACGTGGCGCGTCGCCCGGTTCGATCCGGTCGCGCGGCGAATCGCCGACACGTTGTTGAGAATACTTCCATGAGATACCATGACTCCTCGCGGGGTCATGGTCGAGCCGGACGTGTATTGCAGGAACGCCAACGACTCACCCGACAGATGGGGCTCGATCCACGCGTCCTCGGCGCCGTCGGGCAAGCGCTCGTCCGTTGTCGTCCATTCCAGCTTCGCGACAGCCGCATCCCGCGGCATGATGCGCTGCAGGTGTTCGCGCATCCGGGCTGTTGTCATGACGAATCGCGCGTCGCAATTCGACGCCACGCGGGAAACACTGTCGACGCGCTCGCGGCGCGACGGTAATGGAATGGGAACCGCAATGGCGCCCGCGTACAGGCATGCGAAAAAGGCCGCCGCGAATTCGAGTCCGGGAGGATAGAGGAGGAGGACCCGTTCGCCGAGGGCGCCGCGTTCCTGTAGGCACGCGGCCCAGCCCCTTGCGGTGGAGTCGAGCGCTCGGTAGGAGAGCGATTCCAGTTCATCCGTTCCTGTGGAAAGGAAGTGCATCGGCGCGTGGGCCGGGGCCGCATCCGCCCAAGCCCGGACGATGTCTACAAGGGTGGACGCCCCATCAAAGACGGCAGCTTCCTGGAAATCCGTCGCGTCCTCCGAAGGCGGCGAAACCCCTTCCAGGCGGATAGCCCTCCCAGCTCGAATCATCAAAGATGCACCTCGGGACAGTGTTTCGGAACCCGGCCTTCGCAGCTAGAGAAGGCGAAATCCATTCTGTTCTGAACTTGCCGATTTGTCAATAGGCGGCCCGAGGTTGATACGCACAAGCCGACTCCGGAATACTGGGCGCCTGCTTCGGAGCATCCGGAGCGCAACCTGGTGACCCGGCGCGAGTCTTGTCTCGGGCCGAGTATGTGCTGCAATCGAGAGAAGTCCAGACGAGCATGGCCGAACGCAATCAGGCGGGCGCACCCACCCCCATCGCGCCACACTGGCACCCCCTGTGGGGCGTTTTTCGGGTGGTTACCGCCCATCCCAAGAAGGTCCTGTGCATTTGGGCCGCCCTGTTGGCGGGCTGCGCCGCCTTGATTCCGCTGCTGCAAAAAGACTCCAGCCCCGACGCCTACATTCCGCCACAGCATCCCGCGGTGCTCTTCCGGCAGCAGACGGACCAGATGTTCGGCCTCTACGACCCGGTGGTGGTCCTCATCGACACGAAAAAGCCCGGGGGTATCTTCAATCCGCAGACATTGAACCTGGTAAAGTGGTACACGGAGCAGTTCGCGTCGGTGGAGCACATCGACGCCGGCAGAATCTCCAGTTTGTTCACGGTGAACGGCATCCAGGGCACGGAGGACGGGCTCGAGGTCGCGCCGTTTCTCACTGGCATCCCGCAGACGGAGGCCGAGTTGGCGGCCCTGCGCGACACCGTCATGGACTTTCCGTTGCATCTCGGCACACTCGTGGCCCGCGACGGCAGCGCCACGGTCATTGCCGCGCCCATCACCGATCCCAAGGCAGGGGGCCGTGTCTACCATGCGCTCATGGCGCTCGGGGAACGCGCACCCATCCACGGGGAAGACGTGCATGTGGCCGGCGAAGCCGTCCTCGGCGAATACCTGGGCGAGTATCTCGACAAGGATGCGGCGCGTATCAACCCCATGGTAGTCATCATCATCGCGGGGGTCTTGTTCGCATCGTACCGGACCTGGCGCGGTGTGTTTCTTCCCGGCCTCTCCGCGGTGTTCGGCGTCGCCGTGGCGCTGGGAATCATGGCCGCGCTCCGCGTGCCGTTCACGATACTGACCAACGTGCTGCCCGCGAACGTGCTGGCGCTGGGCGTGGCCTACGGCATTCATATCCTTCGCGAGTACTACGAGCAAACCGCTACGCCGCCCGGTCCGCGCCTGCGCGAGACCGTGGTCAATGTCATGATGACCATGCGCCGCCCCATCCTCTACGCGACCCTCACGGACATGGTAGGCTTCCTGGTCCTCAGCTTCACGACCCACCTGCCGCCCATGCGGATGATGGGCTACTTTGCCGCCTTGGGAATCGCCGCCACGCTCACTTCGACCCTGTTCGCCATTCCCGCCGCGCTGGTGCTCCTGCGCGTCCGGCCCAGCCCGGCCTTCCACCGTGAACTGCTGGAGGGACAGCACTGGGATCGCTGGGCTCATATGATGTCCGTGTTGGGACGCGCGGTGCTGCGGCATCCCAAGGCCGTCATCGCGGTCTGCGCCCTTGTGAGCGCCTACGGTGTTTACGGCGCCGGCCATCTCGAGGTCAATGACGATCGCGCGGGGCATTTTCATGCATCGGAACCCATCTACCAGGCCAACGATGCCATCAACCGCCTCATGGACGGCACCATCGGCGTGGACATCGTGGTGGACACGGGCGCGCCGGAGGGCTTGTTCCGGCCTGAAAACCTCCGCCGCATCGAAGCCCTTCAAGAGCACCTCAAAACGATCCCGCACGTATCGGGATCGGTTTCGATTGTGGACTATCTGAAACAACTCAACCGCGCCATGAACGGGGGCAACCCGGAAGCGTTCGTCCTGCCCGATTCGGAGGAGTTGGCGGCCCAGTACGTGCTAACCTACTCGTTCAGTGGCGACGCGCCCCTGAGCCAGGTGGCGGATTCCGAGTACTGGATCGCCAACATCCACGCCCTGTGCAATACCGGCCTGTTTACCGAAATCGATGCCATCAAGATGGAAATCGACCGCTACCTCGCCGCCGAGTTCGCGACGCCCGATCTGACGGCACGGGTCTCGGGCCGCCTGAATGTCTACTATGCGTGGATGCAACGCCTGGAGTTGAGCCACTTTCTTGGAGCCCTGTTCGCGCTGCTGACCGTGTGGGTGATGACTTCCGTTGGCTTTCGCACCGCGGTGGCGGGGTTCTACTGCGTCATCCCGGTACTCGCGACCCTTCTCGCGGTGTATGCCGTTATGGGCCTGACCGGCATCTGGCTGGGGATCGGCACGTCCGCCTTCGCATCGATCGCCGTGGGAATCACGGTCAACTTCGCTATCCACGAACTCGACCGCATTCTCCACTTGACCCGCGGCCAGGGCAAGAGCCTCGAGGACGCACTGCGCGCCATGTATGCGTCCACAGGGCGCGCCGTGCTGTTCAATTTCCTGTGCGTCTTCCTGGGTATCACGACACTCACCCTGAGCCAGCTCCCCCCCTTGCAGTGGTTTGGCATACTGCTGGCCACTGCGTTGTTGGTAGGATTCGTAACCAGTATCGTGTTGCTGCCGGCGTTGTTGCTTGTGTTCCGGCCGCGCTTTCTGCTGCCGGTGACTGCGCGCAAGGGAACCACCGGGTGATGCCATCCAATTCGACTTGAAGGAATCATTTCATGAAAAGCGGAATCCTCGTTTTCGTGTTGTGTCTGGGACTCGCGGCGGGGGGCAGTGCGTCGGCGCAGGAAGACCCGTTGCCTTCCGGTGAGGAGATCATCCATCGCGCCAATGAACGCGATTTCGGGGCCTTCTCGCAGGAAACGATCCACATGAAACTCATCGGGAAGGACGGCAAGGCGCGCGAACGCGTCACGCGGGCCTTCAATAAGAAGTTTGGAGACGAGCGCCGCTATCTGATGGTCTTCGTCGAACCGTCCAACGTGAAGGGCACCGCCCTCCTGACGTATGACTACGCGGATCCCGAAAAGGACGATGACCAGTGGCTGTACCTGCCCGCGATGCGCAAATCGCGCCGGGTCCCCGCGGGCGAACGCGGCGGCGCCTTCCTGGGTACGGACTTCACCTTCGAAGACATCAAGACCCAAACGCGCATCTCCGTGGAAGACTACACGTGGAAAACGTTGGCCATCGAGGATATCGACGGCCACCCCTGCTACACGATCGAGGCCACGCCGCTGACGCCGGAACTGGCCAAAGAGTTGGGCTACGCGAAGGTCCGCATTCACCTCGACCGGGAGCAGCTCCTGCTGCGGCTCTCGGAATTCTGCGACTCCTCCGGCGAAGTTACCCGCACGATCTCGATCCGCGACTTCGAGCAGGTGACCGGCATCTGGACCGCCTGCACGCTCGAAGCCAAGAATTTGAAGACCGGTCACACGACCCTCTTCACGGTCACGGAGTCCGACTTCAGCACCGAGATTCCCGACAACGTGTTCTCGCTCCAGTCGCTCGAGCGGGGTCTTCCCAACCTCCCGGGCAAACCCTGATGCGTTGGCCTCGGCTCGGCCATTGCGCGCGCGGGGCAGCATTCGTGTTCCTGTGGGCGGGCGTTGCCGCGGCACAAGATGAAGCGGTGGAAGAGCCGAAGGAATCACCGGTCCAGGCGCACGGACACGTTTCCCTCGAGGGCGGTCTAGGAGTCGCGGAAACCAAACTCCAGTCCCTCCAGCTCGAATCGCTCTTGCAGTTCGACGCACCGTTGTCGGATTCGACAAACTTCACCGGCATCCTGCGCCTGCGTTCCGATCCCTTTTTCGACTACGGCTATCTGGATGGCCGGGACTTCCCCGAGCTTTCGCTCGCCACGAGCCCCGTTCGCTTCGGTGAAGAGGCCGAACTCGAATTGCGCGAAGCGTATATTCGCACGCAGGCGGGCAAATGGAACCTCACCCTTGGCAAGCAGCAGATCGTTTGGGGCGTCGCGGATGGACTCAAAGTGCTGGATGTGGTGAACCCGCAGGACTTGCGCGAGTTCATCCTTGATGATTTCGAGGACTCGCGGATCCCACTGTTGGCGGTCAATGCGGAGCGCCCTATCAAGGATTGGACCCTGCAGCTCATCTGGATCCCCGATACATCGTACCACGTGATCCCGCGGCAGGATTCCGAGTTCGAGATCACTTCGGGTGTTCCGAGTCCTCCGCGCGGGTTCGAACTCGAGATTGAAGAGCCCGACAAACCGGGACGATTCATCACCGATTCTGATGTGGGGCTGCAATTGTCGACCTTCAAAGGCGGCTGGGACATCACCTTCAACTATCTCTACCATTACGATGACATCCCCGCGTTTCCGCGCTCCTACCGGTTGTCGGAAGATGGGCAGGAGGTGATTGCGCATCCCGAGTACAAACGCTTGCACCTGATCGGGGGCTCGTTCAGCAAGGCCTTTGGCGGGCTCACGGTCCGCGCGGAATACGGCCTGTTCCTCGACAAGTACTATTCGACCGGAAACTACTTCGACCTAGACGGCGTGGTCCGCGGGGATTCGGTTTCCTACGTGCTGGGCTTCGACTGGTTCGCGTTCAACAACACCTTCATGAGCGTTCAGGTATTTCAGGACTGGTTCTCAAACGACGCGGAGGGCCTGGAGCGTGATCAGGTCCAAACCTACATCACGTGCTTCGCGCAACACCGCTTCCTGCACGACACGCTCACGGTCGAAGGCATGTGGCTCTTCGATGTCAATCACGGCGACGGTCTCATCCGCCCTAAGATCACCTACGCGGTGAATGATGAGCTGAACGTTTACGCAGGCGTGGACTATTTCTACGGGTCGGACAAGGGCCTCTTCGGCCAGTTCGACAAGAAGGACCGGGTCATCTTCGGCGTCGAGTGGAGCTTTTGATGGGCGTATCTCAGGAGTTCGACATACCCATGGCGCCGCCGCTCGAAATGGCTCCCGAGCAAGCGAGAGACCTGTGTTACAAGGCATCCAGACTCCGTTGTTCCATGCGATCACCTTCTGCGGAAAACTGCTCTGAGCGCTGAAAGCGCCATGCAACTTTAGCCAGGGGCAGAGCGAAGCGCCGCCCCTGGTAATGAAATGCCCCCCAGTGATTCAGCCCTGTAAGGGCGTCGCAAGGATGGGTATATCAAGGTATTGCGACGCCCTTTACAGGGCTCGGTTCATGGGTGTTGGCCGATACCAGGGGCGCCGCTTCGCTCTGCCCCTTATAGGTAGTTATCCGAGTTTCCACAGGCAGGGCGGGGAGCCCGCCGAGGAGGCTCCTAGCCGGCCTGCCTGTGGATAACTCGACGGACGGTTTACATGTCTGTGGATAACTGGGTGGAT
>JADLGB010000137.1 GCA_020849535.1 Candidatus Hydrogenedentota bacterium | reverse complement strand
GGCCCAAGGATGAGATGGCGAACATCGGACAGCATGAAGGAGATATCTTTGAGGTCACCAGTGGAGAATGGCTCGAGGGAGTGATTCTCACCTACGACCGCATGCTATCCATCGCGGGCCGGGTGACCGATGAGGCGGGTAACTCCATTGCGGGAGCGCGCATCTCAGGAAACGCCGGTATGCTGGAAACCGATGCCGACGGAGCATATACATTCGCCAACCTCGCGCCCGGAGAGTATCTCTTGCAGGTGCACGCTCAGGGATACACGCAAGCGATGATGCATGGTGTCCCCGCAGGGGATATGCATGCCGATTTCACCCTGAAGTCCAGCCATTACGAAATCGCCGGGCGGGTTGTGGATGCGGTCACCAACGAGCCGGTGCGTAGTTTCGAGGTGGCCTGGTTTCACTTTGACCACACGCGTTGGGTTGAAGACAATCCGGTCATGTCCGCGGCCACGCTCTATCAATGGAAACCCCTTCAGCATGAGAACGGCCAGTTCACGCTACCGATCGACTGGCACGTGCAATGGACGACCAGGGCCGTCCTCATCGTCAAGGCCCAAGGGTACGGCATGGCGTTGCGCGTGGTGGACCTTGGCGCGTCAGCTCAGCAGGTCCAAGAGTTCCGCCTGCAACCGGGTGGACGGCTCGAGGGCGCCGTTGTGAACGAGTCGGGCCAACCCGTCAAAGACGTGGTGGTCTTCTTCGACGTCGGTCTGACGGGATTCACGGAGCGCGCCGCCGCGACCACCAACGCGGATGGCCAATTCAGTATCGAGAACTTCCCGCAGTCCGAACAGCGGCTGGCGTTCTGCCATCCAGCCTATGCAAAGGCGTTCGTCACTGTCTCTGGAGACACAGTCCCCTTGATGCCGTTGAACGTCACCATGGTGGCAGGCGGTTCCATCCAGGTGAGTATCGAGGGCGGTGAAGAAGGTGCGGCCTGGCAAGTCTCCGTGTTCAGTGAAAACCGTTTCAAAGAACTCGCAAGCGCTGAAGCACACGGTGGCGGGACATTCACGATTGACCATGTCGCACCGGGACAGGCTACCGTCCAAGTCTATAGCCGGGGACCCAACTTCAGAACGGTGATGTTGGAGCGCGAGATCGCGATCGAAGCCGGGGCTGCGACCACGGCCGACTTTGTTGTGCCTGAAGGCGAAGCCGCGCTCAGTGGCGTGATCGCGGTCGGGGATCAGCGCCCGCAAACATTCCGGGTAACCGCGCGCTATACACTTGATGACGGGTCTGCACTGACGCACATGGCGCTGGGGCGCAATGATGGCGCCTATGAAATCCTGGGCCTTCCTGAAGGCAACGCCACGGTAGAGGTGGAAGCCACCATGCAGGACGGGCAGGTCTATACGGAGTCGAGGGACATATCCATCACCGCCGGCGGGGAGTTCGAGGCGGATTTCGATTTCACCCGGTAGCGGCCGCGGATCCACTGGGGATTTGCGCCGGAGAGCAGGCGCTGTAAGAATTGCGCAAGAGAAGAACATCCCCCGCCCCTCCGGGGAACCCCCTTCAAAGGGGGACACTGCAAAACTATGTCTACTGTCTATTAGCTACTCTTGCGCAACTCGAGATCCTCCTGCTCCCAACGCAAACGGCCCGAAGGGCCGCAACCGTCCCCCTTTGAAGGGGGCAGGTCCGCAGGGCCGAGGGGGATGTTCCTCCCCCATCGCCCCACCGTCGGTCTCCTCCTTCACATGCGTCAATCACCGTCATACCAGCGAAAGCGGGTATCCATCCTTACGCGAAAAATGGCGAATGGCGGAAAAGGCCAAGAACATCCCCCTCGATCCCCCTTCAAAGGGGGACACTGCAAAACTATGTCTACTGTCTATTAGCTACTCTTGCGCAACTCGAGATCCTCCTGCTCCCAACGCAAACGGCCCGAAGGGCCGCAACGGTCCCCCTTTGAAGGGGGCAGGCCCGCAGGGCCGAGGGGGATGTAAGGCCCCAGCGCCACGCATAGGCACAATCTTCTCCTCTCGCACAAACAGCGCAACGCCGGCGCGCAGCCTCCCGGCCGCACCACCGGCGTCGCAACGATCTATGGTTACGCGGCGTGCCCGTTCTTCTTCCCGTCGTCGACCACGGTGAAGTCCGCGTCGTACGCGTCCGCGGGCTTGGCCTGGCCTTCGTCAACGGGACCCGTATGGGGCGCACCTGCCGTCTGCTGGGCCGCGGACGCATGTTGATACATCGCTTCCGCGAGCTTATGAGAAGCCGTCGTGACCATTTGCGCAGCCGCCTCGATCCGGGACGTATCATCGCCCTTCAAAGCCTCGCGCAATTCCCCCAACGCAGACTCCACGTTGGACCGGTCACCAGCGTCGATGCTGTCTCCATGCTCCTTCAACGTCTTCTCGGTCGCATAGAGCAGCGCGTCCGCGTTGTTCCGCACTTCGATGTCATGCCGCCGCTTCTTGTCTTCCTGCGCGTGCGCATCGGCGTCGCGCACCATGCGGTCGATGTCATCCTTCGACAGGCCGCTTGAAGACTCGATGCGGATCTTCTGCTCCTTGCCCGTGCCGAGGTCCTTCGCGGACACATGCACGATGCCGTTCGCGTCGATATCGAACGCGACCTCGATCTGCGGCAACCCTCGCGGCGCGGGTGGCAACCCTTCCAGGTTGAAGCGCCCGAGCACGCGGTTGTCCAACGCCATCTCGCGCTCGCCCTGAAGCACCACCACCGTGACCGCCGTTTGATTGTCCGCGGCCGTCGAAAAGATTTGCCGCTTCGTGACGGGGATCGTCGTGTTGCGGTCGATCAACTTCGTCGTGATGCCGCCCAAGGTTTCGATTCCCAGCGAGAGCGGGGTCACGTCGAGCAGGAGCACATCCTTGACCTCGCCCGACAACACGCCCGCCTGGATTGCGGCGCCGACCGCCACAACCTCGTCCGGGTTCACGCCGCGGTGCGGCTCTTTGCCGAAAATCTGCTTCACGATCTCGCCCACGGCGGGCATGCGCGTCATGCCGCCCACGAGGATCACCTCATCGATGTCCTTCGCAGTGACGCCCGCGTCTTCCAGCGCGCGCAGGCACGGGTTCTTGCTGCGTTCGAGCAGGTCTTCGCAGAGCTGTTCGAGCTTCGCCCGCGTGAGGCGGTAGTTCAGGTGCTTCGGACCCGACGCGTCCGCCGTGATGAACGGCAGGTTCACAT
>JADLGB010000136.1 GCA_020849535.1 Candidatus Hydrogenedentota bacterium | reverse complement strand
TGCTGTCACGCCGCAGGCGTGAAAAGCGAGGCAGTACCAGGATTCCGTCCTCTTGCTTCTCCGCGTTCCTCTGCGAACTCCGCGCCTCTGCGTTGAAGCGTATTCAAACCACGGGCGAGACGCCCGTCCCCCCCGTGTTGGGTCTGCTTCTTGAATCAGTGTAATCGGTGAAATCGGTGGATCACTTTCCTTGTTTGGTTGCGGCTCTGCCGCGCTGGGCTACTTTCTACCGTCCCTCCGGGACACAGAACGCATAGTGCCACCTTAATCGACGGACCTTTAGCGATGCGAATACTGGCCGTGATCTACGCTTACTCGCGCCCCTCAATTGGGGAATGGACCCGTGAGAGGGGAAGTGACAAGTTCCGAAGGAGTGCTCCGTTCGGCCACGAGATGCTCTTCTCCTTGCCATCAGAATGCACGGGCAGGCCCATGTTCATGCTTACCATAGCGACTGCAACGCGCCAACGATCATCCGCAGCCCGAACAACGCCAGAAGAACTCCCAAAGCGCGCAGGATGTTGATGTAGACCTTGCCCGTCAGGAAATCGCGGGAGTAGCCCACCAGATTCGCGACGACAATCTTGGAGCCGACAAGACCTGCCTCGAAGACCACGATTACCATGACACCGACAAACAAACCCGCCTTTGCAGCCGTGGCGAACATGTAGGCTCCTGTGCTGAACCAGAACAAATACGGATGAGGACTGAGCGCATTCACGAGAATTCCCTTGCGCAGGGAATGGGGAGGGGTATCATCCGCGAAGTTCACCGAAACTCCTGAGGCGCGGATGGTCTCCCAAGCAAGATAGAGCACATAAACACCGCCGCCTAATGAGATCAGGTCAAGGACGATGTCGTAGCGGCGGGCCCAGTCCAAAGTGACCAGTGCGCCCAGCACAATGGGCACGTCGGTTATCAGCGGCGCGAAGGCCACCCGCGCACCCTCGCGCGGACCGTAGCGCACGGTCTGTGTAATCACCAGCGCCAACAACGGCCCCGGCGACAACCCCGCCGCCAACCCGACGACCGCCGCCATGATGAACATGGTCACAACGGGATATGTTTCCCACCAAGCTTGCAGCATCAGGGCTCACTTTCCAGAACACCGCACATGCGAACGCAGGGAGTCTCACCATGCGTCAGTTCGTGATAGAGGTCCCTAAGGTTGTCCTGCAACTCGTCGTGGCTTTCACCCTGAGTCATTTAATCGGGAAACTCCTCAAGTTACCCGAACCACATCGCCTCATCTTGCCAGTATATGTATCGGACCGTGCCCATACCCCCCGCATGAGAACGTGTAGCGCAGGCGTCTCGCCTGCATCCTTCACACACATAAAGACGCCAATCGGGACAGAGAAGATGCAGGCGAGGCGCCTGCGCTCACACTTCGTTTGCGGTTGCGCAGCGCGCGGTACACTCACGATCCCCGCCAGACGACGTCTCCGTACTTCCATTCGTGCCGGCCGCCATCGTCTTCGAGGTCCTGCCCTACGCTGTACAGGACGAACGAATCGCCGCGGGGTTCGTAGTGGTAGCTCTCCCCCATAAATGGGTCCTTTGGTACTTCAGCTTCAAGGAGGGAGGCAACCGCGTCCAGCGTGCCAGGGTAGGTACCCTCCTTGGCGTGATAGCGCTCCAGAGACAGTCCAAGCCGCATCAGGTCCAACTGGGCGACACCGTTGGCCCGCGCGGTCAGGGCGCGGCCCACAGGAGTTACGGGGCTGAAGAGCGGACAAAGCAACCTCGGCATAGACGCTTCCAGCTGTTGGAGCGAGACTTGAGCATCGCTATAGGGAAGATCGACGAGGGCGGACGCCTTTGTCATGGCTTCTGTCAAGATGCGCTCATCACGGTCCACCCAGGGGCGTCCCATCGGCGACGTGTAGAATTTCGTGAGTGCCTCGCGCGTGAAGTCTTTCACCTCGATGCGCTCAGGGTGGTATGCCTCTCCCCGAAGTCCCTTGCCGATCCGCTGTCCCCAATCACTTGCCACATAGAGATCTCTAAGCTGCGAGCCATTGCCCGCGCGGGAAATATCAAATAGCTCGTGATAGTGCGTTGCCACTGTGGTGACCACTGCGGAAAACCGGTTCAGCGAGGCACTGTTCGCAGCTTGAGTCATCAACAGGCTGAACATCGCATCAGACGGCAAGGCTCCACTGCCGAGACTGGTGGTGACCCCTTCCACCACCATTCCGGTGATCGCGATGCGGGTCAATTGAAGCGTCAACGAATCGTCCAGGGCCAGCGCGTCGGAGTAGCGCAGCCCGGCCAGAATGTCTTCGGCTGCCGTGTCGTAGTCGCCAGCTTGCGCCGCAAGCTCCGCATGCTTCACCAGCAGCCGAACCGGTTCCCGAATCGATGACAGGTAAGGGTAGCCCGGCCTCGGGGCAAAGGACGCGCCGGGCGGGATAACTGGACCTTCCTGCTTCGTCAACTCGCGGAAACGGATGATGAAATCCTCTCGCTCGGTGACGATCAATCGTTTTCTGTATTCCTCGGACGCTTTCCACTCCTCGTCTCGGCGTTGTTCCTCCGGGGTCTTCTCCCGCTTCACGAGCATGTCGTCCAGGGAGACCTCGCCCAAGTCAACGCGATACGTAGAATATGCAGCTTCTATGCGCCCCAACTCGGCAAACAGTAATGAGTAAGCTGCGGGCGTGTCGATCCGCAGAGTCAATCCTGAATCTGATTCTTTCCGGGCCTTTTCTGCAGTCGCGCGTAGACTCTCTCTGGCAAGTTCCAGACTACGAGCGGCCGCGAATCTGAACCAAACGTGGCCGCAAGCCAACAAGAGAAGTAGGAACGCTACGCCTCCGATGAAAACGAGTACAGGTTTCCAGCTCCGCGATCGGGATTTCATCCAAATAGTTCCATGGCCAGTTCGTGGCTCTCCCCCTGGCAAGTGATCGCCGTTCCACCCAAGTATAGCATGGGGGATCGGAATCGGTTATGCTATTCGGCACGAATCAGACGAAAGCGGAGAGGAAAGGGATATGCAACCTCAAACTTCTGGACTGAATCGCCGAGACATGCTCCGCGCCGCAACCGGCCTTGTGGCGGGCATGACGTGGGCACGGTTCGCCCATGCAGAGGACCGGCCTCCGGTGACACGTCCGCGCGCCACATCAGGCGACACGGCGGTGGAGCCGGACTGGGAACAGCGGATCACCATCACCGTCGGACCCGCCAATGCCGACATCTCCGGCACGACGGAAAAGGTCATTCAAGCCGCGGTGGATTACGTCACGCGGATGGGCGGGGGCACGGTACAGGTGCTTCCGGGTGAATACCGCTTGCGCAATGCGGTGTATATTCCATCCGGCATCCGAATCAATGGGAGCGGTCTGGATTCGGTTCTCATCAAGGAGCCATCCGTCGAGACCACGCTGGATGAGGATTCTGATTGGTACGACCAGGAAATCACGTTGAAAGATGCCTCCGGCTTCCAGGTCGGCGATGGCATTTGCCTCCAGTGCAAGAATCCCGATCACGGTGGAGCCCAGGTCGTGAAGCGCACGCTGGTCGCGCGTAGTGGTAACCGCTTCAAACTGGACAAGGCCCTGCGCGATAATTTCTGGATGGAAGCGAAGCCATCCGTTACGACGTTGTTCCCTTTGCTCACCGCCGAGTACGCCACGGACATCACCATCGAGAACATCACGCTCGACGGCAACAGGGCCAACAATGCGCATCTCGACGGGAATTATGCGGGTGGCATCTGGATGCAGGATTGCAGCCGGCTGGTGTTCCGCGGAATCACCTCGCGCAACAACAACGGCGACGGGCTGAGCTGGCAGATCTGTCACGACGTGCTGGTCGAGCAATGCCACAGCCACGACAATGCGGACCTCGGCATGCATCCAGGCTCGGGCTCGCAGCGTCCGCTCATCCGCAACAACACGGTTGAGCGGTGCAACATCGGCATCTTCTTCTGCTGGGGCGTGAAGTACGGGCTTGCGGAGAAGAACACGGTCGCGGACATCGCCACGGCGGGGATCTCCATCGGACACCGCGATGATGAGAACCTCGTGCGCGATAACGATGTGCTACGCAGTGGACAGGTAGGCGTGCTGTTTCGGCCCGAGCGCGGCGAGGGCTACACGCCTAAAGGAAATCGCGTGGAGAACAACCGAATCGTTGACAGCGGCGGCGATGACGGCATCGGCGTGGACGTGCAGGGAGTCACGGCTGGAAACATGATTGCACGCAACGAAATCCGTGAAACCCGGGGACCCGCGTCGCGGATCGGCATCCGCCTCGGCGCGGAATCTGGAGAGAACGCGTTGGTGGAGAATCAAATCGAAGGTTATGCCACGGCCATTGCCGATCTGCGCAAGGCGCAATGAGGAAGAAAGGTAAATACGGCTATCACCACGAAGGACACGAAGGGAAGAGAATTCAAGCAGGGATTAATTAGGATTCTCTCGCAAAGCCGCTAAGGCGCAGAGGAAGAATGCACTCGACAATGTCTTTGCTTCGCGTCCTTCGCGCCTTCGCGGTGAAGATTCTTGAAAAGGAGAAGTGTTTTACCGCTAAGGCGCGAAGATACGAAGGGAAGAGAATTCGAGTAAGAGGTGAATCCGGATTTCCTCGCAGCGGCGCCAAGACGCTGCGGGAGGACAATACCTCGTTGAAGACTTTGCGTGGTCCACTTCGTGGTTCTGTCGTGAGAAGTCTTCCGAAGGTCGGTCCAAGGAGCATGATCTATCGTGAATGGTGTTCGAGCTACTGCTGATACTGTGCGTCTTATCATCTTTGATTTTGACGGTCTTATCCTTGATACGGAAACGCCCGACTACGATTCCTGGCATGAGGTCTTTCTGGAGCTTGGGCAAGAGCTGCCGATGGATGAGTGGGCAGACGGAATTGGGACAAAGGCCGGCGCTTTCGACCCTGTGGCCTGTCTGGAGCACCAACTCGGACGCGCCCTTCCGCGCCAAGAGATCGAGCGGCGGCGGCGGGCGCGTTTCCATGAGTTGTTGGCCCAGCAGCCGCTTCAACCCGGAATTGCAGAGTACATTGAAGCGGCGCCACGTTTCGGCGTCCAACTCGCCGTGGCCTCCAGTGCCACGCGGGACTGGGTGGAAGGACACCTTGATCGCTTCGGCGTACGCACAGCTTTCGCCTGCATCAAGACCATTGAGGATGTGTCCCGCGCCAAGCCCGCACCTGACCTGTTCAACGCGGTGCTCGCAGAATTGCGCGTCCCGGCCGAAGAAGCTATCGTGCTTGAAGATTCTCCCAACGGTCTTCTCGCGGCTTCCCGTGCAGGCATCTATAGCGTCGCAGTTCCCAACTGCGTCACCCGACGCCTCGACCTCTCGGGTGCGCGCCTGCGCATCGGTTCACTCGTGGATTGGCCGCTCGAACGCCTCCTCGCGCACGTACATAACGGCCGCGCCTGAATGGAGCGGAGGTGGCATGGCCTTCCAGGCCATGTTTTATCTTTTTCTGCCCCAAATGTTTCGGTGTCGCAAATCCAAGCGCCGGTCAATCCGCCGGCCGTGGGCGCCGCCATTGGTCGAAGCCGACGGCGGCTAAGAGGATCAGCCCCCGCGCCACGTACTGGTAGAAAGTCGGCACGTTGAGCAGGTTCATCACGTTTTGCACGGTGCCCATGATCAGTACGCCCACGATGGTTCCCGTGATCGTGCCTACGCCGCCGGACAGTGACACGCCACCCAGCACGCACGCGGAGATGACGTCGAGCGCGAGTCCTTCGGCGCTCTTGGGCTGGCCGCTCGTCATTCGCGAGGCCATGACCACACCGGCAAAGCCTGCGACCAGCCCCTGGATCGAGAAGATGAGAATCTTCACGCGCTGTACCGGCACACCGGCCAAGCGCGCGGCGACACGGTTCCCTCCAATGGCTAGGGTATCGCGCCCGAATGTGGTCGTGTTCAGCAGCACGCCGAAGAACACGAAACACACGATGGTGTACCAGACGGGGTTTGGGATTCCCATGTGGCTGCCCATGCCCAGGTCATAGGCGCTCTCATCTTCTATGCTCACCGCGCTGCCGTCGGAAACCAGAAAGCCGAGGCCGCGCACAATCTGCATCATACCGAGCGTGACGATGAGCGCGTTAATGCCGGCCTTGGCGATGAGGACCCCGTTGAACATGCCCACGACGCCACCGGCGAGAATCCCCGCGGCAAAGCCGAGTAGCACACTGTGCGTCGCGTTGGCCACCACAGCCGCGAGCACGCCGCTGAAGGCGACCACCGCCTCGACGGAGAGATCGAAATCGCCTGACGCCAGGCAGAAGAGCATCGTGCACGCCAGCATGCCCACCGTTGACACGGACAGGGCCAGGCCGAGCATGTTGCGGTGTGTCAGGAAATTGGGGACGAAGATGGAGAGGGCCACGAACAGCAATAGAAAAACCAGCAGCATGCCAAGACGTTCGCGCCAGGGTTTCTCTCTAGACAACGGGTATCTCCTCAGAGGGTGCCGGACTCGTCCAATAGCCCCTGTTCAGTCATCACCTGCTTGTAGTTTTCGCGAGTAATGATGAAACCCTTTGTGCGCGTATCCTTCGGAGGAACCGTACCGTCCTTGATCCACTTGTAGAGGAGTTCCGCGGTCTCATACCCATGCCGCAGCGGACTGATGAGGCAGGTCGCGTAGAATCCTGATGGCGTGGCCTTCTCAAACTCGACCAAGCAGGTGCTCCCGCCAATCCCGACCCCCACGACGGTGTCCGTATTGAAACCGCGGCCTTCCATGGCACGCACGGCGCCCATCACACCCTCATCATTCATCCCGAACACGAGCCACCGCTTAATCTCCGGATGCTGCGTCAGCAGCGTGCCCGCCGCATTGAACGAACCTTCCGTGTCCGTTGTCCTTTGCGGGGCGGTGTAGATGCGGTCCGCGGGAAAACCCTCCGCAATCAGGCCTGCGATAGCCCCTTCGGTGCGGTCACGTGCCGTATTCAATTCATCGAACGTGATACCGGCCGCGGCCGTTTCCTCAATCGGCCAGCCGCGCCGCTTGAACTCCGCCCCAAGCGTGTGGCCCACCGACTCGCCGATGTCGCGCGCCGATATGCCCATGTAGGGCACATTCATGAACGCGCCATCCGATCCAACAAACTGATCGTCCACGGTGAATACTTTGAGCTGATTGGCATTGGCTTTGGCCATAATCGCGGGGCCCAGGCGCACGTCCGGCGTGCAGATGACGAAGCCTTGCGCGCCCTGCGCCGCGAGATTGTCAATCGCGGACAGCACCTTCTCGCCATCCGTCGCGCCAATCTTGATGACATCGAAGCCATACTTGGCTCCAGCCTTCTCCGCGAACTTCCACTCCTGCTGGAACCAGGGTTCTTCCGGCTGCTTGACGAGAAAACCGATGCGGATTCGATCACCACCGGGGACATCACCCGCTGCGGAGGAATTCGGCTGACCGCCATCCCCACATCCCCATACCGTGGAAACCAGAACCAGCGCCGCGGCTATCCACAAGCTCCCCCCACATACTCTCATCGTGTGCCTCCTGCGATGTGTGGGTTGTAGCCTAGCAAAAGGATCCCGCGAAGAAAAGCCGGGACTGCGAATCGCACCTTCCGGATTTGCGCTTGTGCACGGTCTTGCGGCAGACTAGCATTCAATTGCTGCGACCGTAAGCCCGCGATTCCAACACGGAGGGTTCCCCATGCTACGTCTCCACCGGCCGACTGCGGCCTCTTTGTGCCTGTCGTTGTGTGCGGTCATGCTTTCATTCGTGCCTTCCGCGGCATTGGCGGAACCCCTTTTGGCTGGCGTGGCGGTCAGCAATATCACACCTGACACGACGAGGTACCACGTGCCGCTCGGCGGCTACGGCGAGCGCCAGAACGCGCCCGCAATCGGCGTTCACGACAACGCGATGGCCAAAGCGCTTATCCTGAAGCAAGGCGACAAGAAGTTCGCGCTTGTCACGAGCGACCTGCTCGGTATTCCGAGATCCTTGCGAGACGAAGTCCTGACGCGCATCGCGTCCACGGGGATCACGTCGGACACGCTCATGCTTACCGCGAGCCATTGCCACGCCTCCACCGAAATGAACGCTATGAACCGCAAAAATGTCTTTGACAACAAAGCCATCGGCATTTTCGACGAATCGCTGCTGATCTTCACGGCGGATCGCATCGCCCAGGCGATCCTCGATGCCGACAAGGCGTATCAGCCGGTTCGAGTGGGGACGGAGTCCACGCGCGTCGAAGGACTCAATCGCAACCGCCGCGACGATCCCATTGTCGATGATGAGCTGACGGTCACGCGCATCGACACGGCAGAGGGCAAGCCGCTCGTCGTGTTTGTGAACTGGACCGCGCATCCCACCTACATGAACGAAACGGTCATGCACATTTCCGCAGGCTGGCCCGGGTACCTGCAACGCGAGGTTGAAGGGTTCATGCCCGGCGCGCTCTGCATGTACACGAATGGTGCGCAGGGCGACATTGCGCCGCGTGGGGGAGAGGGGCCGTCTCCCTTCGCCAAGGCGGAAGACTACGGGCGCAAGCTGGCCGTGCATGTTCTCGACTTGGCGCGTCAGATCGAGACCGGCGACGATCCGCTGCTTGCGTACTCGATGAGCACATTGAAACTCCCGGAACGCACCGCGCCTCCCGCGTTACTCGACGCGGCCGGCCCGGAATACGGTCTCACGCCAGAGAACATCACCGCCATCGTCGAAGCGACGGCGCCGGAAGCTTCCTACCTCGGCGTGCTGAGGATCGGTGATTTGCTCATTGTGGGGATTCCGGGCGAGTTTACTTCATCGCTGGGCGTGCAAGTGAAACAGGCATTGGCCTCATCAGGTGCAAAGCACCCCATCATCGCGGGTCTAGCCAACGAGTGGATCAGCTACATCCTGCCGCCGGAAGAGTATACGCAGGGAGGCTACGAGCCCGGCGTGTCCTTCTACGGTGACCAGCTTGGCCCCGTCGTCGTCTCACAGGCGATTGATGCGGGAAAAGCCACCTGGTCTGTGCACTGAAACAAGAATGTCCATCTCTAATAGCGGGTTTGTTTGCTGAGAGTGCCGGAGTGGCTTTCGCGTACTAGCGAAAGGGCAAGTACGATGATCAAGCGACCCGATAAATCAAGGCATCGTCGATGAAGTGTCCGTTGATCACGTTCTTCGTGAATCGGATGTGATTGATGACGCCGGGGCCGGTCCTCGTGGCAAGCTTGAGTAAGCGAATGAGATCCGCATCGGCATCAACAAGGCTGATATTTGCCAGAGATAGAGATGCTGCTGCGGCCCCCTCTTTGATTTGCTCGATTGCTTCGCGAATTCTCCCGTAGACTCTCCGCGAACCCTCGCTTGCTACCTCAGGCGACGCGAAGAGCAGGCGCCACTCATTCAGCTCCGGCATGAAGATCCATAACGCCGCTGTGACTGAAAGTCCCAACTCGTCCAGCTTTGCTGTCAATTCGGCGCCAACGTCAACCATGGCGTCGGTAAGCTGTTCCTTCACCACTGAGTTCTCAGCCACGTCAACACTCCCGAAGTTTGATCCGCGACAGCATCAAACATTTCACGAGCCTTGATTTCCGTTATAAGAACATTATATCGGGAATCAACGCTCCAGTCACGAACGGTATTCCAATTCACAGCGAACGCAGGGTCCGCCGCGACCGCAGCTTGGAGTGCAACTTTGACACCCGAGATGTTGAGAAGCCTGTCGATACTGTGCGTGTAATAGTCATTCACAACGGTCTTCTCGGGCACCGTATCCTGCTGAAATTGCCGCGCAGCGCATGCCTTGAGGGCACATTCAATCGCGTATCCCAGGAGATAGTATGCCGCTGTCCATCTCTGAGCATGCAGCAATGCCTGGGCGTCATCAAGACGGTCCTCGGCGAGACTCTGCAAGTCTGTTCTCTTCATCGTAAGGCACGATCCTATACAGTCTCTTTGTGGCAGGATAGCAAATACGCACCAAAAGCACAAAAGGCATTCAGAACCATAATGCATTTCGCCAAAGCAGGCAATTGCAGGGACCGTCGCGGAAAGTGCAGGTTGAGAGATCAAACGCGGAGACAGCACCGGACTTGGGCAAGCCCTACTCCTGAATGCGTTACGGCCATGCGGGCCACGTTGGCCCGCATGGCCGTGTGATGTGTACACTTGGCAGGTTTGGTCCTAGCCTTCGCTCTCCAGCGCCACGGCGGCATCTTCATTGCCCATCGATACCGCCACGTCCAACGCGGTGCGGCCTTCCTTGTCGACAACGTCCGCCTTCGCGGGGTAGTCATTCATGAGCATCTCGATGACGTCCGGCTGGTTGCCCGCCGCTGCGTGGTGCAACAACGTCATACCCGAGTCGTCGGGCGTGTTGACGTCAAAACCTTTGCGCAGCATCTCGCGCAACGCGCCCATATCGCCGGACTCCGCGGCACTGTAGATGGAAGCCCCGCCGGAAGTGGGGACGCCTCCGCAGCCCACCGCGCCGATCACGGCGAAAAGGAGACCTGCGCTAACCACTCGACTGGGCCATTTCCGCATTGCGACTCTCCTGCTTGAACTTTCAGACATCATCACACGCATCAGGGCGAGTACTGCTGGTTGTCGCTGAGCAGCGCGTGGCTCGTGACCCAATACTTCGATCCGTCATCTGATGGGTACTTGCTGAATTCAACGTGCCCATCCATAAACAGGATGTTGGCGCCGCCCGGGAGGTGGTTGAAGTCCTTCCCCGAGTCCGAGATCGCCCCGGAGGTTCCGGACGTGCGAATCGTATCCCACATCACGGCCACGGAAGACTGCGCGGTGTTCGCGCCCGCGGGATTGTTAATGTCGGTGATGAGGAAGCGCTCGATTCCTTCCTTCAGACGTTTGATGGTGGGAGTCGACCCATCCGACAATGGAGTGGTGAGCTGGAAATCCTTATCCGCGTTCGCAAGACATCCAGCGCCATTCGGGCAGCCGGAGTGCAACCCCGCGAAAACCAGGCCAGAGTCGGCGGGAAGCCTTACCGTATTCGGATCGATCACGGCCGCCCAGTACGCGTACGACCAGTCGGCGCCGTAGGCGTAGCAGTTGTTCGGGTCGGCTTCGCACGCGTCGTTGTTTGGCAGTTGGATCTTGCCGGATACCGGCCATCCCGAGGATGTATCCCACCCTGCACCGACCGCGCGGAGCAAGCCGCCCTTGTCATAAGACGTGCGAAGCGCGACATCGGCCCCGTTCTTCAGAGGACCAGCCTCCAGATCCGACGGGCACTTGTAGACTTCCCAGTCCGTGCAGTATTCGGGCCAGATGGCCATCATGTCGATGCCGTGCCACACCCGCACCTGCAACGTAGCGCTGTAGGCGCCGTGGTAATTGACGGTTCTCCGGACCCACATGCCCTTGTTCTCGTCCGCAAACATCTTGTGGATCAGCCCCCACTGTTTGAGGTTGTTCTGACAAGACGCGCGGCGCGCCGCTTCACGGGCACGCGCCAACGCCGGCAGCAGGATCGCTGCGAGTATCCCAATGATTGCGATGACTACCAAGAGTTCGATCAAGGTAAATCCATTTTTCCTCGGTCTCATGATTCCACTCCCTGAGTTATGGGAATAAATCCATTCCTATTGGACAGATTTCCATTCCAAGGTCACCCAATTTGTTTCCCGCGAAACAGTACTCGCCCCTATGCCCGCCTCCTTTCCGGGGCACACTTCCAGCGTCAACATCGTGTACTGCGAGAATAGACAGCCTGCAGAACCTTGCCTCTCCCGATTGATGCGGGATAAGCTGCACTGACAAGGTAGATTTTACTTGAATTAGGGCAACTTGTCTAGTAAAATTTCCGCACAAAAACAAGCAAGCAGTACCTCTCCCATAAGTGCGGCCAAACAGGGGGTTACAGAGGATATGCAGCGGGCGGAAGCCATCTATCGTCACTGTCTCAAGCAGATCGAGCGATGCACGGACACCTCCACGAAGCTGGAAAGCGAGTGGGAATTGGCCAAACGGTTCAACGTGCCACGACGCGTTACCCGTTTCGTCCTGCAGCGTCTGGTGCGCGAAGGTTTCGCGGTCGCTCAGCATGGGCGCGGTTACTTCGCAGTGCCGCAAGCCACCAAGAAGCCGGCCAAGAACGGAGCGTACTGCGTTGGTGTCGTATACGAGTGGGTGCCCGAGTTCCAAGTTCACGTCCAGGAGCGCATCGTCTCGCTCGTGAGGGAAGCGCTCGAGCGCCGGGGCCTCGCGGCTTCTCGGATACCGATATCCCCGACCGCCGAGAAGGTATCCATGGAAAGCCCCGTGGACGGCTATGTCCTCATCTCACTGACTCCCGCCGCGCAGTTGGAGTACTCGCATCAGAAACTACCGGTTGTGATCCTGGGCAATACGTACGAAGACCTCCAACTCAGCAATGTCTATCTCGACAACCTCGGAATCGCACGGGACCTCTGCGGCCGGCTCTTCGCCCAGGGGCACCGGCAAATCGCCTTGCTCCAGTACAAGTCCCGCAACCTCGGCCGCGAGCGTACCCGAATAGGTTTCGAGTTGGCGCACCACTCCCGGCAGATCAGGTTCCGGCGCGGCAGCATCATTCGCGTGACCCCCAACTCGGGGGGTATGCGCGACTGCTTTGATGCGTTGCGTGCGCTGCCCTTCACTGCCATGCTCGTGGAAAACCGGGACTTGCTCGGCCTGGTCTGGTCGCATGCGCCGGAGAGCATCCGAAAACGCCTTGCGGCAATGGAATTGGGCGAGATTGACGAAGGCGTGGCGAATACGTGCCCCCTGGCGTTCATGCACGTGAAGACGGACTTCCAAGCGGCCGCGCGCATGGTCGCTAAAATGCTGAAGGACACGTTTGACGGCAAACAGGGGAAACCCGTGGCATGGAAGATCCCGTGGCACGTGGTCGAAACCCCGGTCGATTCAGACAAGCAGTGAGGCCGGAGCCCGCGCCGTGGATGCCGTCACCCAGCCGGTTTGCGATCGAGTAACGCCAGAGGCCCGTCTTCGCTGAGCAAGTGGTCGCCCTCCACGCGAAGCAGATGGGTCTCCCCATCGACGTCCAGACGCAATTGTTCACCCTCGATTGCCCAGGTGCCCGTCATGACGCGCCCGACCTGAAGTACGCCGTCTGGCCTGAAGCGCAGTTTGAAGCGGCCTGCGCGCCAGACCGACCCGGGCAGGCTCTCCGCGGTAATGGGCTCCCCCAACCCGGCAAGAACCTCGCGGGATTCTCCCGGTCCGTTGGGATCGTCAAAGGGGTCGCCTTCCTCCGCGTAGGTATAACGCAGATACCCGATGAACATCTCCTCGAAGGTCTGCTCCCCGAAATACACCCAGCGCTCGGAATCTGGATTCATCGGGTTCGATGCTGAATTGTCAAAGGCTCCATCGCACAGAATGCGCGTGCCCGCAGGCAATAGCTTAGGTTTATCGAACTCGTACATGGTCTGCCAGTTGAAATCGTAGTGCGGCACATCCAAGAGCACTTCGCTGGTCCCATCGGGATACGCCGCGGTGTACCGGAACTTCTTCCCGCGGAAATGCATGTGCGGAGACATCGAGTACAACACGGTGTCCTTGTTGATCGTGAATGCCGCATTTGCGGCAAAGCCGGGATCATGCGGTGGAATCGCGAAGTCCGTGTCAGTGGCCGCCCGAGTATACAGTGCGCGCTTGGGCTGCCCCTTGTACAGATACAAACCCAGCCGGGTCAGATCGTCTGTAGGTTTGCCGGTGGGGCTGTAATGCAACTGAAACACGAACTCCGAACCCGCCGGCACGAACTTGGCCGTCCCTTTGGGAAACTCGCTGGGCAGCATCCCGGGCACATATCCCGCGAAAAAGCCGTCTAGTCCCCCCTCGTATTCGGGCTGCCGATTCCGCAGGTGTTCGGGATAACGCAAGAATATGAGCGCATGATGCATGACGGAACGGTCCCCCGGCAGAACATCGGCCGCCCGCAGCCAGACATCTTCCGTCCCCGTGTAGGGCACACGGATGTATTGATACTCGACCACGCCGTCCGCCGGCACATGCACGGGTTCCGGCATGGATACGACGATATCGGGCTCGCCCAAGGGCCAGGCAGATTCCATCGGCAGTACCTTCTCAAGCGGGTCCTTGCCCTTGCCTCGAGGCGCACCGTCATCGAGCCACGCGACGAGGCTGCGGAGTTCGTCCGTGTCGAGCGAGGCATCGTTCCTGAATGGGCCTGTTCCTTCGCGCGCGTGCCACGGCGGCATGCGTTTCGTCATGACCACCTCGCGCACCATCCGCGTGCGGCTTGCCACCTCCTCATAGCTGTCCATCGGAAACGGACCGATATTGCCTTCCGCATGGCAACCCGCGCACTTCTCCTTCAGCATGGGCCCGATATGCTTCGAATAGGACAGCTTCTTGGGCTCGGGCAGAAGGTCGATCAGGCACCCCTTGGCCTCCGTGACTGGTGTGGCCACCTCTTGGCCCGCCAGCACGGCTTCCAGCGCATCCTTCAGCCAAGCATGCGAGGCTTCGGGCTTCTGCGCCCCGTAGTCCAGCCGATCATCCACGGCGCCCCGGTATGCGATACGCCAATCCTTCGGCACAGCGACCAAGACCGTCGCCGTCCTGTCCACCTTCAGCGTGCGGGCCACAACCTGGGCTTCGTCGAGAAGAATGGGGAAATCGATCTGATACTCCTCGCACTCTTTCAACACACTTTCCCGGTCGTCTCCCGGATTGGAGTTGATGGAGAGAAAGGTCACGCCCTTCGCGCGGTATTCATCGCGAAGCGCCTTCAAATTGGCAATGCTCTTTCGCACGATGGGACACCCATTCCCCGCGAAAAACAGCACTACCGCCTTCGACTCCCGGTACCGGTATAGCTCATGCGATTCGCCGTGCTGATCCTCGAGACGGAAGTTGCGCATCTGGCTTGGCAATTCAGAACCGGCCGCGGTTTCCGCTTGGACCGGACACACTGCGGCAGCTACAAACAGAAACAGCAGGGATTTAGAACGCAGCATGAAACCCTCACTCCACCCGTTTCCACAGATACGTTAGATGTCACAACGGCCTGAGAAGATAACCCTGCGCGGGTATGTGGCAATTCCACGGCAGCCGGCGCCCTACGTCATCTCCTGGTACTTTCAGGACAGCCGTAACTGAGACTTCCGCCCGTACCGAAAGGTTTATATCTCTTCAACAGTCGCATCGAGTTACCTTGATATTCCTCCCAAGCAGCCCGTAGACTTTGCCGATATGCGTGACCCCAGCAAGAAACCGACTCCCATGATGGCGCTCAGGCTCCGCTACAGCGACACCTACGACGCTGTCTCCATGCTCGTATATCTTTTAGCGGTATACACTTGGGGGTTATTTGCCTATCCAATGGGGCGAGATTTCGACGTGCTGGCTACCGGCGCCGCTGACTACCCGGCAATCGCCCGATCCGTCTTCCAGGCGGAGGTAGCCGTTTTCGGAACCTGGCTTCCCGGCTACCATCTCGTGAACATGCTGCTCCTATATGCCTGCATGCTCTGCATTTATCACTTCACCAACATGACACTCCGTGGCCTCTGGTGGTTTGGAACGTTGGCCGCCTGCATGTTCATGGCCAACCCGGTCCACACGGAGGCGATACTTAACATCTGCGGCGTCCTGGACATTATTCCGTGCCTGCTTGCCCTGTTGGCGCTCACCGCATATGCCTGGCTGGCCAAAGACTCGAAAACGTGGAAACTGTTCGTGTTCCTCGCCCTGCTGGCCCTGGCAACGCTGACCTTCCCCGAGAATGCCTACCTTTGGCTAGTGTTGGCCCTCTACGAAGTTTTGGCAGTCCCGACCGGCAAGCACAGCATGCCCCGGCTGGGACTCAGCCTGTTAGTCGGCGTGGTTTCGGTCGCCGCGAACTGGGCGACACTCTCCAGCGGTCCCTACCACCTTGCTGACATGTTCGTACCGTTGTACTTCCTCTTCTACCCGCTCGGCTTCTTGCCGGAGAGCGTCGCGAACTTCCGGGCTCACCCGTGGCTGGGCTGGCTGGCCGCTGCCGCGGTCGCTTTCATCCTGTTCCTCATCTATCGAAAGGCGCGGCGTCCCGTCATCCTGTTCGCACTGCTCTCGATGTTGGTATTACGTCTCGCGCCCGCGGAGCGGCCTGTGGATCCGGTATCGCTCGTCGGAGGGGGACAACTCCTGCTGCCCAATGTCCTGTTTGTCCTTGGGCTGGTGGCGCTCTTCTTCCGGATCATGCAGCACCCCAAGTGGCGCATTTCCATGATCGGTATTACGACCAGCATCGTCATCGTTCTGTTTGCCATGCAATGGTCGTCGGTTCGCCGCTGGCACGAGGCGGGCCGCATCGTGCGCGCGTTCCAGACCCAGGCGCAGGATCTCTACGCGAAAACCGGTGCAACGGTCGGCGTCCTCCCTGATTACCAGACCTATCACGGCGCGCCGTTGCGCCTCTCCGCGTCCGTCAAACACGAAACCCCGTTCAGCCCCCAGGTGCCCGTGCTTTCGATTCTGCCGCTGAACGGGGAACGTCCGAAGCACCGGACCACCACTCTTGAGGTGTGGACTCCCGAAGGGGGCCTGCTTACGTTGACCGGCAAACGTCCCCTTTCGCTGGATGCCCTGTTTCCGGTGCCAGGCATTCTCGCCAAACAAGGGGACGTCGCTCCCGCGGGCAACCTCATGACTGAAGATGACACACCGGTAGCCGGATTGACCGTCCGCGTGGGACATGCAAGCCCGGAGATTGTCCAATTGGAATTGCGTTCGACGGGGGAGAGGCTGCCCGTCGTAATCGCTCCTGGGGGCGATCCATTACCGGGGAAAGAAGCCGGAGAGGACGCCGAGGCCCGCGCAGAAGACGGTTAGCGCCAACCCACAGGCAACGGCGCTCCGCAGCACGGGCCTTCCCGCGAAGTACGGTATGACCCCGTAGCCCAAGCCGTAGGCCACCGGCAGGAACGCAGGGATGTCCCACCAGTCCTGTCCCGATGCTTCATAGCGCCACATGCCCGACCACACAAAGAGATTCTCGCCCAGCAGTCCCATTCCGAAGGCACTCACCGCGACCAGGGCGGCGGCAGCCGCGCGTCCGTAACCAAAATCCATGAAACGGCACCCGATGTAGTACAAGTGCGTCGAAGAGACCCAGCCCACCAACACGCAGTACAACGGCGTCTTCCAGATGACAGGACCCGGGGCCAAGTATTCTCCCCACCAACCGAGTGCCATGGTGAACAGGCCCTCACCGAAGGGCCACGCAATAGCGATCATCCCGCCGAAGAGCAGCGCATCTCTCAGGGTTCCTCCCACGCGCGACGCGCGGAAGATCTGGATGATGATGGGCGTGGACGTCGCGAGGCAGCACACCGCCACGGACTTCCACCAGCAGTTGCCGATGAGCAGGGCAAGTGCGGCGTGATTGCTGACCATCAACACCGTGTCGTTCCGGTTCCACCCGGCGCGAATGCGCCGCCACATGGTCCGCATGCTGCTCTGCCTCCCCGGTCTGTCCTTCACAGCCCTGTACGCCATCATACTGCAAGCGCGAATAGGAGCGCGCTGCGAAAGCCCGTTGCTTTTCCGCATCGCTTCTTGTATCCTCAAGTACTAGAGAACTCAACTTCGGGGGAAACCCCCGGCTTCCAGCCGGTGTAGTGTTCATTCCGGGCGAAGGAGAAACGATCATGGCGACTTCGAAGCATCCGATGCAGCAACTCTTGGACATGGCTGGCGCGTTCGTGACGAAGCAGAAAGGCAAGTGGGATCATAAGGATTGGGAATCATTCCTGGACCAAGTGTCGAAAGCGGGAGTCGACCTGACTGACGAGGTCAAGCGCAATCTCGGCAACATTCTGGAGGCCAGCAAGCACTTCTACGCGAAGGTGACCGACGTGCCTGACAAGAAGCCTGCCAAGCCCAAGGCAAAACCGAGGGCAAAGGCCAAGGCCAAGGCAAAAGCCAAGAGTAAGGCCAAGTAGGCCCAATCCTCTCGTTACACCTTGAGCGGGTGGGGACTGTCCAACGGGCGGTTCACACCCGCTTCTTTCAAAAGCCTTTCACCCCCGAGCAGTTGCCGGGCACCCGCTGCTGCCGAGTTCCCTCTTCAGTGCTGCCGCGCTCGGCGATCGAGGCAGTACAAGTCTATGTTAGCGAGAGAAGCTTGACGCTACGAAGATCCAGCGCAAGAGGGAGGTATCAATAGGCTTTGGACGGCTTTCGGCTTCAATGCTGAGGAAAGTCCTGTGCTGTCACGCTTCGGGCGTGATGAGCGAGGCAGTACCAGAGCGTCATCTCCATTCATCTCAATCCGAACACTGGTCCGTCCGGTATAGATCCCGCCACAGGCGCCACCGTCGGCTCGCCTTTCCACGCGGGGTCAACTAACAGCGCGGTATCGCCTTTGCGCAAGCCGAGGGCATACCGGTCCTCGCCCACGGGTTCGATGGTCGCGCCCTCTGGCGCTTCGAGCCGTGGAGCGTCGCTGAAGGCTGCCCGCAGGCGGCATGGTTCTCCGGCATGACTCGTCACTTTAACCCACGCCGTCTTGCCGCCAACGCGAGCGGCACTCACCAGAAACGCCCCCTGCGCGCGCCATTGGTGAAACACCACGTCGTCCCACGCATCCGGCACTGCCGGAAACACGCGGATCAGAGGCCCATCCGGCGCGTCCCAACTCTGGATCAGCATGTCGTGAATCGACTGCGCGGCAGACAGTGGCGTCTCAATGACGGGTCCCGCTTCACGGTACATCGTGTTGGGTTCGATGAAGCGCTTGAACGCGTTCAGATAATCCAGCGCGCGTTGCCCATCGCCGATGGAGGCCGCAATCGACGCGCCGCCGGTGAACGAGTACCCGAATAACGCATCCGGGAAGCTGTGCCAATGATCCAGCGAGCGCCGAATGCGCGCCTCCCCGCCGGGCTGCTCCACATTGACTTGGTAGAGTGGATAGACCATCAGCAAGTGCGAGTAGTGGCGATGGCTCGAATCCATAGGCACATCGCGTGCAATCAGGAACCCATTGTCGCCCTCGGGGAAATCCGCGAGCTTCTCGGCGATGCGCCGCCACTCCGGCGCGAGCGGATCGTCCACACCCAAGCGGTCCGTGATCTGCAGAAGCGCACCCGCGCCCCAACGCAGTAACGCCAGATCGTAGTTGCAGTCCGGACCGCTTTTGTATTCCGGCGACCGCGTGCGCGGCAAGTGCAAACGGCCGTCCTCGCCCTCCTGAAGAAAGTGCCGATGATAGTTCACGGCGCGGCGCAGCACCGGATACAGTGTGTCGCGAAGAATCGCATCATCCATGTTCATGCGGTAATGGAGCCACACATTGTGGCAGGCCCACAAGAGATCGCCGACCTCCGGGTCGCCTGCGTCCCCGGGACGCTCCACCAAGCTCGGGTAGAACACGCCGCCCACGAGCCGCGCCGTTGTCGAGCGGTAGACCCCGGCCGAATCCTCGCGATACTCCGGTTGCACATTCGCAATGAGGTTCGGAAGATACTCGCGCAGACTATTTGGCAGCGGTTCGGCTAGCTCAAGATGATTCGAGGTGTACATCGGCCAGTAGGTCAACTGCACATTGAGATTCCACCAAATCCCCGGCCACGGCGTCGGCTGATCCCAGGGGCCTTGAATGCCGAGGATCACGCCGTCCTGCCGCGTCGCCGCGCGCAGCTTGTAGATTTGGTTCCAATAGAAGGTCTGCCAATACGGGTCGGATACCGAGAAGAAACTCTTCCGGTAATGGTCGAGCCACGCCGCGCGATGCGCAGAGATGAAGGCCTCCCAGGGGGTCTCCGCTGCTGTACGCACCGCATCGGCCGCCTGCTTCGCGACGTCCTCAGGTTTGCCAGGCCACGCGTACTGCGTGCTGATGAACAGCGAGCGCCAACCATCTTGCGCGCCCTCGCGCCATGCCGTCGCGTAGCCCCCCTCGCTCAACGGTTGCACCCAGATTGGCGTGCCGTCCACCTCGGATTGATGGCCCTCGGGATTCGGAGTCCACGTCTTCTTGCGCTCTTCGTCCGGCTTCACGGCAAGACGCGGATGCAGCGCCTCCTTCGGACTCCATGTTAGGCTGCTGTCCGCTTCGCCGCCTTCGCCTTTCCACAGAACAACAATCGCCATTTGATCGGCATGTACCAGCGTGCGAAACGCGATCGCCCCCGCGCTGGTGCGTATCGTGCCAGACGCCTCGGCGTTCAAGAGGTCTAATCGCATATCACAGTCTTGCAGGTCACCCGCAGTGCGCAGCAGGAAGCTGCCTATCGGCAAACGGCCCATGCCGTAGTTGATGGAACGGTAGTCCTCAACATCGCTGCGGCCCACCTGCCATTCGAGGGTTCGCGCATCCACCTTACGAATCAGCGTCCCCATCATGCCATTGCCAAGGTAGGGGGCCTCCCACCAGTTCTCCGGCAAGCGCGACCACACGGGATCCGCCGCATGCAAAAAGGCGGGCCAATCCACGGTGTCCCGAACACCAGAGGCTGCGGGCTCTGCAGAGGCAAAGGCCGACAGGCATACGCACGCGCCGAACAGCAGCGCGCCACGAGTACACCGGCAAGTCCCCACATCCCTTGTTGTCTGTCCTGATGCAACGCCATTCATTGCGCGTCTCCCGATTGCTTCCCCGATTCGCCCTACGCAGTATCTAGCCTTGCGACTAACAATGCAATTGGGCTTCCCAAAGTGGAAGCAGCCCTGAGGTGGCATGGGCATCCTTGCCCATGGTCTTCTCTCCACCTCCCGCGTAAGCGGGAGACCGGATGGGAAGTATGGGAGCTATGAGAAGTATGGGAAGCCAAACTCCCTCCCAGCGTGTGCGGAGGGCTGGGGTGGGGTCTCTCGCTCACAGAAGTCATCCGGCTCGGTGCACTGAGCGCAAACCCGCTCAACACGCATGACTCCGGATGTTCCGGAGGGACAAGCGAAGATAGACCTGGATTTCAATCCTGGGTCCAAGTCCACCATATTCAATCAGTCCCGTAGGGACGACAGGAGTCGCTTCAGACTTCGTGTTACGCACACAAAGCCCCGCTCATTCCGGAATCCTCTCGAGTTCAATCCTTCCGACGTTGATCAACTTCAGCCCATCTACTGACTCGCAGTCCTCATCCGTGTATACCCTGGCCCAGGTGCGGTATCCTGCTCGGGAGACGTCAACACAGACAGTGACCTCCAGCTCCTGATATGCTGGCTCTACCAAGCTGTAGCACTGTTCGATGTCGTCGGGCAGTGGCGCGTTTCTCAGGCCTCCCCGTGGGTCAAAGGCTATTTCTATCTCAATACCACGCTCGAACGGCAGATCAATATGCCCGCCTGCCTCACTGCGCCCAGCCTGCCGTGGTTCCTGGCGATAGGGAGTACGGTCAGGATCGGCGCCAGAGAAGGTAACGCCAAGATCAGTGAAGGTCACCCACGCGCCAGGGATGGGCGCGCCGGTAGAAGCATCCACGACATCTCCTACGACACGATAGCGTGCCATTCCGTCTACACAAACTGGACCGCTTTTCTCGCTTACGATCTTCTCCGCGGGTTCCTGCGCGCGGTGTTGGCAACTGACCAGGAACAGTAATGGGATCACTATGGCAACTATTGCATGAAGTGCTTTGTTCATTGTGATGCCCCCATAGCCTACAGGGATGCAAGCGGTCAACTTTCGAGAACCCTCAGATCATAATGCACCCAGTACCCATCGCCGCTGCCTTCACTTCGCTGCGCCCGCAGCCCAGTCCGCGCTCTGGACCTCAAGGTAGCGTTCGAGGCGGGTGGTCCAGCTTTGCACGATCTCCGGGTAGCGCGCGGCGACGTTGCTGAGAGGTTGCCTTTCTATGCGGCTGGCGAGGTCATAGAGCGAAGGCGCGGGGACCTGCACGTTCGCCGCTGTGCCGAACGGACGACGCGTGGTTGGCCAGTACAGCCGCCAACGGTCGTTGCGCAAGGTGAGCACGAGCGGATCACCGGCCATTGAGACTGGTTCCACGGTGGTTGGCTTCGTCAACAGCCCGCTGCCGCGCGCTTCCATGGAAAGCTTCACGCCCGCCAGTTCCGCAAGCGCGGGCCCGAGGTCTTCCAACGCCGCGAGGTCCGTTCGCAAGAGCGGTTGCACGCCCGGCCCGGCAATCATCAGCGGCACGCGCAGCACGGACTCCGTCAGCTTCGGCGGGGGATCGAAATCCGCGCCGTGCGTCGACGTCACCACCACGTATAGCGGCCCGCCGCCTTCCACATCGCGGACGCCCTTCAGGAACGCGCCGATGCGGCGATCCAGATAGGCCAGACCCGCATCGTAGATGTCCGCCGCCGAAGGCTTCCCGCTCGCTGGCACGAAATCACTTGCATACTCGGGATACATCGTCTTTTCGCGCAGCTCGCTGAGGCGCACCAAAACAAAGTATCGCGACCCCTGCTGCTCCGAGATCCAGCGCAAGGCCCGGTCGAGCGTGGCCGCCGACCGCAGCGCTGGTTCGGCTTCTACCTCCACCCCATCATCGCTGGTCTCGGTCTCTTCCGGCTCCTTCACGTACCCTGCATCGAAACACTCGAACCCGCGCTCGACCCCGCCGCCGTGCGCCAGATCGCCACGCGCCTTCGCCTCAGTGAAGGCGGCTGTGGCGATGTGTCTCTCCGCTAGGGCTTCGGCCAGCGTGCGGTACTTCTCTGGCAGCGGCCCGTGGTGATCGCCAAGATACTGGTGGCGCAGCGGGCTGACTCCCGTGAGGATCGACATCACCGCCGCCGCGGCGTCCGGCGCGGGCGTGTACGCGTTGGGAAAGACTATGCCTTCCTTGCCGAGCGCATCCAATGACGCAGTCGTCTCACGCTTGTATCCGAATGAACTCACCCGGTCCGTGCCGAGTCCATCCACCACGATCAGGATCATGCTCGCAGAGGCCGCGTCCCCCGCGGTTGCGGCGGCATGGGTGAACGGCCCCGACATCAGTACAGTGCGTCCTGTCGCCGAAACCGGCCGGATACCCAGCGCTTCGCGCCACTTGGGCTCCTTCTCCACGAGCCAACTCACCTCGCACGTCCGTAACCCGGAGGGAAGCGCATCCGCCGGGATTCGCGTCGTTGCCCACGCGCTCCCCGTAAACGGCACCCACGCCTCGTGCGTCGCCTCGGCGTCGCCCCGCATCTTTACATAGACGTACGCGCCCTCGAGCCTATCGTCCTCGGACACCTCCGGCGCGTTGGCCCACCGCAGGGTGAGGGACTCGCCCGGCGCCACAGCCAGCTCAACATCCAGCAGAGCCCCCTCCGGCAAGACTCTGCCCGGCGCATACGCGTCCCCGGACTGCTGCCATTCCACGGCGCCGCTGGCGTGCGGACGCGCCGCGTCCAATCGCGTGAGCCACATTCGCAGCGGCACGTAAGCCGTCAGGCAGAACACGCATGTAGCGGCAATCCAAGCGAGGCTCCACAACCTCGGCCCCGGAGAACTGTGCAGGATGGCGTATAGCGAGAAGAGTTTCAGCACGCTGTGTATGCCCGCGAACGCCGCGAAGTAAATCAGCGGTTCCACCTCGTACAGCAGGGGATGGGGCCAGGGGACTTTGATGCCGAGCAGCAGAGGCATCAAAAAGACGCATGCCGCGTGCGACACGCCGTCCGCGACGAGCGGACCATTCGTGCGGGTCGGCCAGAGTAGACGCGCCAAGGTCATGAAGGTAAGCTGCACCGCGACATACGCACTCGCCGCGCCCACGGCGATCAGCACCCCGGTCTGAAAGCCCGGCACATACCCCATCTGGCTGAGGGACATCCGCGCGAACAGGCCGACAATTCCCCCGGATATTGCGAGCGTCAACAGGTATACCGCGATCACGAAATCCCCTCATCCCACGTGAACGGGACTGACACAGCAATTTGCGCATCAGGGACGGCGCGAATTGCGGGGGAAGTCCCTAAACCTTAAGGCTGGCCCAAGGTACCACGTCCCCCGCCCAAGCGCCAAATCCGTGTAAAGTGTTGTTTGTGTTCCCGTACCCGGTTTGCTAGCATCAAGGATTGAATTGCCTGGAAGACATGCGGTCCCGGACGAAATTCTACCGGCACGGGGCCTGTTTACATTGCTCAACGCATCACGTGGAGTTGTATATCCTTGCTGAATAACTTGTTGAAATCCCTGTTCGGCACCAGTAAAGAGCGGCAAATCAAGCGGATGCTGCCGCTGATGCAGCAGGTCCGTTCGTATGAAGCGGCCTATTCGGCCATGCCCAACGACGCCCTCCGCGCGCTCACGGGGGACTTCAAGGGCCGTCTCGCTCAAGGCGCCACCCTGGAAGACGTGCTGCCGGAGGCCTTTGCCGCCTGCTGCGAGGCCTCGAAGCGTGTCACCGGCATGCGCCCCTTCGATGTGCAGGTCATCGGCGGCATCGCCTTGCACCAAGGCTGCATCGCCGAAATGGTCACCGGTGAGGGCAAAACCCTCGTCGCCACGCTGCCGGTCTACCTGAACGCGCTCACGGGCGAGGGCGTCCACGTCATCACCGTGAACGATTACCTGGCCCGCCGCGACCGGGAGTGGATGGGCCCCATCTACGAGTTCCTCGGCCTGACCGTCGGGCTCATCCAGCACGACATGAGCAACGCCGAGCGGCAGGTGGGCTACCGCGCCGACATCACCTATGGCACGAACAACGAGTTCGGGTTCGACTACCTGCGCGACAACATGGCACGGCGTCCTGAGCATCGCGTTCAGCGCACCCTCAATTACGCCATCATCGATGAAATCGACTCGATCCTCATCGACGAGGCGCGCACGCCGCTAATCATTTCCGGCCGCCCTGAGAAGAGTACGGACACCTACTACAAAGTGGACGATGTCGTCCGGCAGCTCAAGCGGGACAAGCACTATGAGGTGGAGGAAAAGCACCGCCACGTCATGATGACCGAGGAAGGCATGGCCTACGCCGAGAAGCTCCTCGGCGTCGAGAATCTTTACACCGACGACTCGCTGGGTCTTGTTCACATGATCGAACAGGCCATCCGCGCACACAACCTCTACAAGCGCGACGACGAATACGTCGTCCGAAACGGCGAGGTCCTCATTGTCGACGAGTTTACGGGACGCATGATGGAAGGGCGCCGCTTCTCCGATGGGCTTCACCAGGCCCTCGAAGCCAAGGAGCGCGTCGCGGTCCAATTCGAGACCCAGACCATTGCCAGCATCACGTACCAGAATCTGTTTAAGCTGTACAAGAAGATCGCGGGCATGACGGGTACCGCCGTCACCGAGGCCCACGAGTTCGCCGAGATCTACAACCTCGATGTCTTGCAGGTACCCACCAACCTGCCTCTCATCCGCGAAGATCAGACCGACCTCGTCTTCGCCACGGAATTGGGGAAGTTCCGGCACGTGATCGACGAGATCTGCCACATCCACGAATCGGGCCGGCCCATCCTCGTGGGCACGGTCTCCATCGAAAAGTCGGAGTTGGTGGCCCAACTGCTTGCCGAGCGCGGCATCCACGAGTACCAGGTGCTGAACGCCAAGCATCACGAGCGCGAAGCCGCGATCATCAGCAATGCCGGTAAGCCCAGCGCGATCACCATCGCCACCAACATGGCTGGCCGCGGGACCGACATCAAGCTGGGGGAGGGGGTCCGGGAACTCGGCGGCCTCGCCATCATCGGCACCGAACGCCACGAGTCGCGCCGTATCGACAACCAGCTTCGCGGCCGTTGCGGGCGCCAGGGCGACCCCGGTACCACGCGCTTCTTTCTCAGTTTGGAAGACGAAGTGGCCCGCCTGTTCGGCGGCGACAAGGTCAAGCGCCTCCTCGAGTGGACCGGTAGCCAGCAGGACATGGATGACGAGCCCCTCGGCCAGCGTATGGTGTCGCGCTCGATCGCGCGCGCCCAGCGCCAGGTCGAAGAGTTCAACTTCGAAGCGCGCAAACACCTCAAGAAATACGACGACGTCAACAACCGGCAGCGCCAAATCATCTACGCGATGCGCCGCGAGGTGCTCGAGGACAAGGATGTCTCGGAACGCATCGACGGCATGTTCGAGAATTGCGTCGTCGAAATGGTCGACCAGTACGCCTCCGAAACGGTCCTCCCGGATGAGTGGGACCTCGAAGGGCTCGGCGCCCGCTTCGTACACTGCTTCGGTTTCGACCCCGCGCTCGACAAGCCGGAGGGGGATGAGCCAAAGCCCCTCGCGGAGGAACTCCTTGAGAGGGTCCGCGCCCAGTATCGCCAGCGAGAGAAGACCATCGAGGACGAATACCGGGCCAGCTATCGCGAGCAGATCGGGGGGGACGACTCCCACATCGAGTTTGCCAAACTAGCCCGCAAATACGTCCACGACATCGAGAAGATGGCCCTGTTGCGCGCCGTCGACGATAAATGGATCGACCACCTCTATTCCATGGACTACCTGCGTGAGGCCGTGCGGCTGCGCGCCTACGGACAGAAGGACCCGCTCGTCGAGTACAAGAACGAAGGGTTTGACATGTTCGAGAACATGATGCGCAGCATCGAGGAAACCGTCATCCAGATCGTGTTCCGGCTGACAGACCCCGAAGTGCGCCAGTCGCGCCGGGCCGAGGCCCGCCGGGGCACCTTGACCGCCAGCAACGACCCCTTCTCCCAGATCGCCGACTACACCCTGATCGGGGCGGACAAGCAGCAGGACCGCAGTTTCGCCTCCTACGACACCAGTCGTTTCAATCTGGCCGGCCAATCGTCGGCAGCCCGCAGCACTGAGGCAGGAGGCGAGGAGCGGGTTCGGCCCAAATCCGTGCCCATTCGGCGGACCACCCCCGCGGTAGGTCCCAACGACCCCTGTCCATGCGGAAGTGGGAAAAAGTATAAAAAGTGTTGCGGAGGTGTCGGGTAACTTGCGTGGCCGGAGGATTTGTGGTTCCCATGCACGTTACTCGCGCAACCGTATGAAATGCTTGAACTTGACACGGGAACTTCGTCTCAGGTAGACTACGGATGTGGGTCTGGGGACCTGTATTGGTGAAGGCGAAAGTGCCACACGTCAGGGGTGTGCAGTAGTCTCGCGCCTTCCTTTAATACACACGTAGGTGACTCTGTTGGAACCAGGAATTCCGTCGATGGGCACTGTCGTGACCCCGGACCAGCAATCACTTCCGGACCCCCGCGCGTGCCGTATCGAGAGTCGTGGATCAGCAGGGGGATTCTCCGTGTATGATCCAACTGCACGCAAGGCTTGACATCGGCATAAGGACTGGAGGCTCTGGGCAATGGCCATTAAGCGCGTGGTACTCGCGAATCCTCGGGGGTTTTGCGCAGGAGTTGTACGCGCCGTCGAGATCGTGGAGCATGTCCTCAACATGCTTCCGCCACCGGTATACGTCTTTCACGAGATCGTTCACAATGTCCATGTCGTGAATCGCCTGCGGGCGCGGGGCGCCGTGTTCGTGAACGCCATCGAAGAAATCCCGGAAGGCGCCGTGTGTATTTTCAGCGCACACGGGATTTCCCCTGAAGTGCGCCAATATGCCCGCTCCAGGAAGCTCCACGTCATCGATGCCACCTGCCCCCTGGTCACCAAGGTCCACCTCGAAGTGATCCGCTATGCCAAGGAAGGCTATTCGCTCGTCCTTGTCGGTCATGCCGGTCATGAGGAAGTGGAAGGCACCATGGGGGAGGCGCCCATGCACCTCGTGAGCACCGTGGACGATGTTGCCCACCTGAACGTCGAGAACCCCGACAAGGTGGCCTACCTGACCCAAACCACGCTCAGCCTCGACGATACCGCGAGGATCGTCGCGGCCCTGCGGGCCAAGTATCCTGCGGTTATGAGCCCGCCCAAGGAGGACATCTGCTACGCGACCCAAAACCGGCAGAACGCGGTCAAGTCGCTGGCGTCCCAAGTGGATGTCGTACTGGTGACAGGTTCCCAGAACAGCTCCAACTCGCAGCGGTTGTGCGAAGTGGCCGCCGCGGCGGGAGTACCCGCGTATCTCATCAATGATGAAACCGAGATCCAACGGGAATGGTTTGAGCATGCGGAAGTCGTGGGCGTCACCGCCGGCGCGTCCGCACCGGAGGCTTGTGTCGCGCGGGTCGTCGATCATCTGACGGCGCTCGGTGCGGTTGAAGTCGAAGAACTCTCTTCTGCGAAGGAAAACGTTCACTTCTCGATGCCGCGGGAAGTGCAGCAGCTTGTGGCGCAGGCGCCCTAGCGCCTCGGCACTGATGGTCGTGAAGCGAAACAGACTGCGGGCGAGAGTGTAGTTATTTTGATTCCTTTGTCGGCCGTTCGGTAGCCCAAGCGAACGAACGGTTCCCAGGCGGGAGTCTCAATTCGGTCGGAAGCGAGAAGGGTAGAAGACATTGGCCGTCACAACGTCGAATCAAGAGGAATCCGAGTTTCTCGTATTTGAACGGGAGCTTCAGGCGGGCGTGTCCACCGCGATCGAAGCCACCCAGGAATATCTGCTCCGCCACCAAGCGGCAGACGGACACTGGTGCGCCGAACTCGAAGGCGACACCATCCTCGAGTCCGAGTACATCATGACCATGCTCTTTCTCGGCCAGACGGGAGAAGAGCATTGCCGCAAGGCAGCCAATTACATTCGGCAGAAGGCCCTTCCCGAAGGCGGCTGGTCCATTTATCCGGGAGGCCCCGCGGACGTCAGTGCGTCGGCGAAGGCGTACTTCGCACTCAAGCTGCTGGGCGACGATACCCAGGCCCCGCACATGTCCAAAGCACGCGAAGTCATCGTCCGCCTTGGCGGCCTTGACGCGACCAACAGTTTCACGCGCCTCTACTTCGCAATCTTCGGGCAATATCCCTGGGAGAAGTGCCCGGCCGTCCCACCAGAGATCATCCTGCTTCCATCGTGGTTCCCCATCAATTTGTATGAGATGTCCTCTTGGAGCAGAGGCATAGTTATTCCCCTGGCGATCATCTGGGCGCACAAACCGTCTTGCCCTGTGCCAGACCATGCCCGAATCCCCGAACTGATGGTCCCTGCGAACGCGGCCCAACACCCTACAGAGAGCGTCTGGCCATCGGTGTTTCTCACGATCGATGCGGCACTCAAGACGGCTGAAAACACCGGGATGAAGCCGCTCCGCGAGAAGGCGCTACGCGAATGCAAGGACTGGATGCTTCGGCACTTCGAGCGCAGCGATGGTATCGGAGCGATATTTCCGCCGATCATCAATTCCATCATCGCGCTGCGATGCCTGGGGTACGATGTCGAACATCCCCTGACCCAGTCCCAGATCCACGAGCTGCGGCGTCTGGAAATCGGGGAAGGTGACACCATCCGCCTGCAACCTTGTTTTTCGCCGGTGTGGGACACGTCTTATGTCATGCACGCCCTCATGGAGTCGGGCATGCGCGGCGATCACCCTGCTTTACTGAAGGCCGGTGACTGGCTGCTGGACAAAGAGGTGTGCGTGTACGGTGACTGGCACATCAAGAACCCCACGGGGAAACCCGGCGGCTGGTACTTCGAATATGCCAACGACTTCTACCCGGACATGGACGACACCTTCGAAGTCCTGGGCACCTTGGAACGGCTTCGCTACCCTGACGAGGCGCAAGAGGCCCGCAAGAAGGCGGCCATGCAACGCGGCCTGGACTGGGTCCTGTGCATGCAGAACCTCGACGGCGGTTGGGGCGCTTTTGACCGCGGCTGTGATAAGGATTTCCTCACGCAGATACCATTCGCCGACCACAACGCCATGATCGACCCCAGCACGAGCGATATCACCGCGCGCGGCGTCGAGACGTTGTCCATGCTGGGATTCGGGCGCAACCACCCCGTGGTTCGGCGCGCCATCGAGTTCTTGCGCAAAGAGCAAGAGCCGGACGGCACCTGGTTCGGACGCTGGGGCGTCAATTACATCTACGGCACATGGCTAGCCCTCTGCGCCATGAAAGCCGCCGGCGAGGATATGAGTCAGCCTGCCATTCAGCGCGCGGTCAAGTGGTTTTACGGCATTCAGAACCTCGACGGCGGTTGGGGCGAATCGCCGCGCAGTTACGATGATCCCGCTCTCAAAGGCAAAGGTCCCAGCACGGCTTCCCAAACGTCGTGGGCTCTCATAGCCTTGATGGCCGCCGGTGATTTCGATAGTCTGAGCGTGCAGCGCGGCATCGCCTACCTGCTCCAGACCCAGCAGTCCGACGGGTCCTGGCATGAAGAACACTGGACCGGCACGGGATTCCCTCGGGTGTTTTACCTGCACTACCATTACTATGCTATCTACTTTCCCTTGATCGCCCTGGGCATTTACCAGCGGCACGGCGTCTGATACGCGCCGAGATGCAGAGTCGAATGCAACACTGCAAGACAGGATTGAACTGAACCATGCGATTTCCGTTCCACATCACGATGGATTCCATTAAGCATCAAGTGCGCAACGCGGCCAAGGGCAACAAACGCTATCCCATGGTCATGATGCTTGAGCCTCTGTACACCTGTAACCTGGCGTGTCTCGGCTGCTCCACGGAACGCCACACCGGCAAGCTGAAGGACCGCGTCGCACTTGACGACTGTCTCAAAGCGTTGGATGCCTGCGGTGCGCCCATCGTGTCAATCTGCGGCGGAGAGCCCACGCTCTACCCGGAACTCAAGGAACTGATCGACGCAATCGTCGCCCGCAAGCGGCACATCTATCTGTGCACCAACGCGCTGCTGCTGGACGAGAAAGTCTTCGGCAAGATTCCGCCGCGCAAGCGCCTGACGATCAACATCCATCTTGACGGCATGCGCGACACCCACGACAAGGTCTGCAACCGCAAGGGCGTGTTTGATAAGGCCCTGGCTATGCTCCGCGAGGGCAAGCGATTGGGATATCACATGTACACAAACACGACCGTCTTCCGGGAAACCTCCATGGAAGAAGTCGAGGAGCTGTGCAACGTGTGCGTGGAAGCGGGGGTCGATGGCATGCTGATCGCCCCAGGGTACCACTACGAAACCGTCGCGCACGATATCTTCCTCACCCAGCACGAGATCACCGAGAAGTTCAAGCGGGTACTCGAACTTTCCAAGAAGTACCGCCTGAGTTCCACGCCGATGTATCTGGAATTCGCCGCCGGTATGCGCAACTACAAATGCTCTCCGTGGAGCACCGTTACCTACACCCCGAAGGGCTGGAAAGGCCCCTGCTACCTCATCGGCAAACAGTTCTATGAATCCTGGGACGAATTCTGGAACACCGTCGACTGGGCCTACTGGGAATCGCGCCAGGACGCGCTCTGCCAGAACTGCATGATGCACAGCGGCTTTGAAGCCTCCGCCGTGTTTGAACTCAAGCACAGTCCCCGCGACATGGTGCGTATGGCGGCCTGGAATCTCCTGGGGTAACGCGGCCGCGAACCCTGTACCGGAAGTCTGGACAGCTCAGTACAATCTATCCAGTGTAGTGTGCTATACTCTCGACTACTGCACAGGCC
>JADLGB010000135.1 GCA_020849535.1 Candidatus Hydrogenedentota bacterium | reverse complement strand
TTGCCTGGACCCCGCGCCTCTATTTCGGCGGCGCCTACTTCCAGGGCGAGGACAACCGCGACCTGACGTTCATCGAATGGGCCAATCCCTTCTACCGCCCAGAGGCGAGTGTGAGCTTCAACCGCCTTTTCTCCGATCGCGTGTACAGCAACTTCATCGACGAGCTGAGCGAGCTGTCCAACTTCTGGACCGGCTATGCGGGTGCCACCGCGAAACCGACCGAGAGCATCGAAGTGGGCTTCAACGCGGCCTACCTCGCCTCGCTCGAAACCTTCGACCAGCCGTACTTCGTGAACGTGGGCCAGTTCAAACTGCCCCTTGCGCCCGCACTGAGCTTCTGGACGAAGGGCACGGACGATGACCTTGGCGTGGAGACCAGCCTGTGGGCGCGCTACCACTACTCGGAAGACCTGGTCTTCGAAGTGGGCTGGTCGCACCTGTTCACCGGCGACGGCCTCGCCGACGGCAACTACAACGACTACAACGGCCTCCTCTTCAACGGCGGCACCGACGACCAGGACGCGGACTACGTGTACTTCGACACGAAGCTCTGCTTCTAGCGAGTAGCACCCAGAACAAACGCACAACGCCCTGCGGGGATGACGTCCCCGCAGGGCGTTTTTCTTAGAGTTCTAATGAAGATGAGTATGTCCCCGCTCGAAACGCGCGTAGAGTTCAAAAAGGCGCATGCATCATAGCGCCTTTCGCATGTAAAACCGCTTGTGCCCGGGAGGATAGTCTTCGAGAACGCCGAAGACTTCGTAGCCGAGTTTCTCGTAGAATCCGGGCCCTTGATAACTGAACGTGTCCAGGTAAACCCCGGAGCAGTTCCTCCGTCTGCCCTCAGCCTCCGCCACGGCCACGAGTTCACGTCCCAGGCCCTTGCCCCGGCTCGCCTCGTCAACCCACACGACCGACAGATGAAGCCAGCCGCGGCCCGTCTCCCCGAAGAGCGCGCCGGCGACTTCCCCCGCCGCGTTGCGCGCAACCACTGTCAGCTCCGCATACTGTTCCCAATGTACGTGGGACTCCGTATGGCGACGCATCTCCGTCTTCACCCGTTCCAGCAGACTGTCGGGCCGAACCGCTTCGATACAGACGGTTTCGTGCATAACTTGAGCCTCCATCACCCTTTTTGCCCATTGCCCCAGGAATGCCTACGTCAGGACAGCACGTAAGAGCATGATTGACTCGTCCCGCGTAACATGCGTTTATGCGTATCGCGGTGGATAGTTCAGGAGATAATACTCGCGGTGCGAGACATGGCGCGGGCACCTGCACCTTCTACAGTCGTTTGTTCAGCTTCGCCTCAGTCGTCGCGTCCTTCTGCGAGCCGCGATAGCGCCGCATGTACATCTCCGCGTGCACGGCTTTCGCGGCCTCCACCATCTCTGGATAGGGCGAATCCACGACGTTGACAAAGCCGATGTTGAAGTTCTCGCCATCGTACCAGCGTCCGGTCACCGGGTGGTCCACATACTGAAACCAGTGGCACCCCACGAAGGCGGGATGGTCCACAACGCTGTGCACGTAGCGTTCATAGCAATTCGCGCGCTCTTCCTGATTCGCGGCCCCAACGAGCCCCATGTGGAACATCCCGCGATCCATGGCTCCGAAGTGGAATTCGCCGATCAGAACAGGCTTGTCCGCAGCCTGCTTGCCCAGGCGGAAATCCCGGCCGATATACGGATAGTAGAGGCTGAAACTCACCACGTCCGCGACATCGCTGCACGCTCGCACCACCGTCTCGGGCGCGATCGAGAATCGGCAGCCGAGATACAGCAGGTGCGGCGACTCGCGCTTGATCGCATCGCGCACCTGCGAGAAGTAGCGATGGGCAAAGGCATACACGAAGTCTTCGAGGTCGCCATTACACCTCGCATTGGCTTTAGAAGGAACCCGCAAAGAATCCCAATCGGAAGCATTGGTTTCCCATGCCACATTCAACGCGCCGATCGTCTCGTACTTCTGTTTCAGCACTTCGATCTGCGCAACACGGCACGGTTGATCGACAGGACTCGCCAGCGTGCCCGCGCGGATGGCCTCCCATGCCATCTCATTGTCAGCGAAGAGACCAATGCACAACCGGTTTGCCCCATGCTTGCGCGCCTCGGGGGCGATGCCCGCCTCGACCGCTCGGGCGAAGCCGGGGTCGTACACATCAGGCATCTTGGCCCAATACCCACCACCCCCTTCGATGCGCCGGAATCCTCCCATCAGCCCGGATGATGCCACGTACGGCATGCCGCACTGCTTGACGGCATCCTCCTGAGACCAGACACCGATCGTGTTGAACCCCCACGCATGAAGGCGGCGCCGCGTGGTCTCGCGCCACTGTGCGGCCCAGTCCGGCCCATACTTGCGCGCCAGGTTCGCCGCATAGAAATCAAATACCCGGCCTTCCCCGCCGACGACTTCCGCCATGCTGTGCGCGCCGGATACGTCTTGATACATGCTGCCAAACAGCGGGTCGTCGGAAGCCGGCAGCCAGTCAAACCATCTCTCCCGCTGTTCGACGAAGGTTGGGTTGCCCGCATCGACGCAGTCCATGCCCATGGATAGAAAGAGATGCCCATCAGGTGTGACCAACCACCACTTGCCATCAATCTGCTCGGTTCGAAACCAGCCGGTTGCCTCGCGCCGCGGACCGGCCGCCCATCCACCGTAGGCATCCCTCTCCGGCAGCAAAGGCGCCGCGGTCAACGCGCAGTCCTCGCCACGTATTCGTTCCACGAACTCGGCCTCATCGCACAGCTTGCCTGGCCACGTCTCATGCTTGTATTGGCCGAATCGATCGATGAACGGAAACGGCACCTGCTTCTCGCCGATTTCGATTTCTTTGTACAGCCGGAAATCGTCGATGATGAGCGTGGCGGGCGCGATGGGGCGCGGCAGATAGACTTGGAAGGCCGTGACCGTGGACGGGTCAATGCGCATCGAACCGCCGAGAGGTCCGGCGATGGGGATGCCGCGCATTCCCCAGAAGGGTCCGGCACGCTTTGGCCCGAAAGGCGTGTGCAGCACGGCGGTCTGCCCCGGCAGCACCGTCGTTTGCCCTACGACACAATTGTTGGTGCCGTCGGCTCCGGCATTATCAATCCGCGTGGCCACGTTGACCGCCTCGTCCGATGGATTGAAAAGGTCCACGGCAAGCCCCTCGTAGCTGCTCCAATCCCACAGCTCTGGCGGCGCTTTGAAATAGACGTTCGGCCAATCGACCCGCTCGAAGTGGACTTCAAGGGCCCGGCTGCCGGCGTGTTCGACGAGCTTGGCGCGTGTATGGCGCTCGAAAAGATTGTCCGGAATGGAATCGCCATCGAATGACTCAACGCGTCTCTCTTCTCCGGCGAAGACGATGAAAACACAAGCGAAGAAACAGATGATTCCCCGGAAGGTACTACTGCAAAACACGAACCTATCCTCAACTACTTACTACACCGTCAAGGCGTTCGTCCCCCACGGACCGACTTCAAGTGTAACACGCGGAAACTTCTGATGCATGCGTGTGGTGGGCATGGCTGCCCGCAATCGTTACTCGCGGAGATCACCAAGAGCATAGCCACGCAGGGCGTGGCCAGTATTCAGTCTGTAGCGCAGGCGTTCTCGCCTGCATTCTCCGGAACTGCAAGCAGGACGCCTGCGCTATACGAAACACTCCATTATTTGTAGAGATTCTATGAAGCGCCCTCAATGAAGAAAGTCCCCTCGACACTCAGAGGCGCGGCAAAGTCCTTCAATGCAGGCAACACCAGGTCGGCGGACCTGCCTTGGATCATCTTGTCCGCGTGCCGGAAGATGTGAATGTCGCCAAGCTCAAGTTCGGCCTCGGACGTTCCCTTGATCGGCTCGAGTCCTTGCGCGACTCTCGTCGCGCAGACCAGCGCGTTGCCATACGAGAACATCCCACGCACGGTAGGCACCTGCGCATTGGACGAATCCAATACCAGCGACGGCGCCTGGCCCGAAGCCAAGCCGGCCAGATTGTCAAACGCCACCACCCCAATCGTATTCGCCTTGGATGCCTCATCCTTTTCCGCATCCCAAGCAAACGGCGCATTGGCGTTTCCCACAAACAGGCGGCCGCCGATTCTCGCCATGGCGATGGGAACGTTCATTCCTCCATTTGCACCAGCGATCACGGCGTCTGGCGCCTGGTGGTTCTGCAGCGCATCCGCGGGGCTGAACACGAAGAGCATGTTGGATGCAGTCGTCACGAAGAGCCGGTTCTCGGAGACAGCAACCATCGTCGGAGTGACGGAACCGTGCTCATCCAGACCTAGCCACGAAGCCCCGCTTAGCTCGACGATCTCGGGCACCGCGTCCTTCTCCATCTCGAGGATTTCCATCAGGTTGGTGTACACGAGCACGCGATCCATGCCTGCGTCTGCGACGATGAGCTGTTTGTTCGCCGTGACCAGTGCGACCGGCGCTTCGGGTTCGGTGAGTGTGACGTTCGGCGCACGATCGGATGTGAGTTTCGACGGATTCCTGAAGATATGCACGCATCCGCCCGTATCCTTGGGAGCGCCGGAAGACAAATCCGCGATGATGAGCGCTTCGTACTCCTTCTGCGCGGCCTCCCAATAATCTTCAATCGCAAAGACCGGTTCTCCGACTGCCCCGAGCCCATCCAGGACTACATCGGGCGAGGTATCCGTGTCATGGCCCCAAACCAGAGACGGAAGGCTATTCCAGACCAGGACCGCTCCATACACATCGTCGCACACATAAAGAGAATAGGGGAGAGCCAGCATGTGAACCGGATGCTGGAGTTCCGGTATGGCCTCACCGCTCAATACAAGGTCAGGCTCTTGCTGGGCGTTACCCTGCAAGACGTCCTGATAGATGAGGATTCTCGGGTAGTTGAAAGGCGACCCCTCCTCAACCTTGGATGTCGATCCCAGACCCGCATCGGCGACAATCAACTCCATCTCCAGCGCGAAATCTTCCTCGGGGCGTGGACATCCTGTGCAGATTGAGGCGGCGAGCAGTAATGTTGCGAAAGCGGCACAGAATCCCTTGAACCGTCGCTGAGCAATCATGATGAGCCACTCCTTAGTGCTTGCACGGGCCACTTACTACCGAGCGCTACCGAACACAATATGGCACGTGGCAATCTCATCATAATACTGTCACAGGTCTATGTGAACTTTCAACGCGCGAGTGGGGTATGCATCGCGCGCCTGCCATTCCTTGGTGTGTGAGTTCCTCCCCTCCGCTCCTGGGTTATCACGGTGATTCGATAAACCAACATACAAAGCGATTCATGAATCCGGCTACAGCTATCGCCGCAGGAGCCAATAAGAAAAACACTCTTGGGTACAACGTGTAGACCAAGGTATGAATTTCTTAGTAAATCTATCGTTGGAAACAGACGTGTGGCATAGCCGCCCCCGGCTGTGCTCTTTATTGCGCTAGCAGGACGGTTCCGACGTCTATTGTGTAGTCCGTGCCTTCGCGTATAATCTGTTTTCCTTTGAAGTGAAGATCCTTGTTTTCATAACCGGGTTTGACAATACGCACGAGCACCCTGCGCGGCTCCGTATCCCACATGAAGGGTGGGCCATAGCAGTGCCGGCAGGACTTCAACGAAAGTCCCACTTCGACCTTGCCATCGGACCTGGATTGGCCCGCGTTGTTCATGCTTGCGGATTCAATCGAAGCGTCCACGTGTCGCCCTTCGACAAGCAGAACGTCTGCCTGCTCAATGGGAAGCCCCGTCGACGCGTCCCGTACTTCACCGATGATCTGAAAGTGGTAGCCGGTCAGAACGTACGCCATGCACCCGGAGCCGGGGACTAGTAGGCACATGGCAACAACCACGTATGTGCGGCCCGCTTTCAAGGTACCTCTGCACTTAGCCGATGGCATCACTTCCTTCAAACCCCCTTGGATCTTTCAGCCACCCAAGAGCACCCTGAGAATTGCGGCATCGCACCCACCAGATCGAATCTTCCTCGGCGATTTTGTTTGCGGAGACTCCGTCTATCTCGATCTTGTCAAGCTCCCCTTCATGTCTGACCAAGCTGAACCCTTCGCCAGCATAATGGAGGATTTCGATGTAGGCGCCTGCTTCGACGGCATGCGTGCCGATAACGATCGGATTCTTCACGACAGCCTCGCCTGCTTTCCGCGTGACAACAAACCCGCTGTCTGCCAAGATGCGCTCCCCTTTACGCAGCGTAAAAGCTGAGCGAGAACCCACCACAGGCCGATTGTTGGCGTTAGTATCTTGGCGCGCCGTCCAGACTCCGTAGGTACAGCCTTCAAATGGGCATGCACCGATGTCAATATGGTCTCCGTCTACGCCAAGCGTTCTGAGATACTCAAGCGTGAGCGGTTCAAGATTCGTGTCGGAAGGTTCCGGAGTGACATTCGTGCAACAGGGCAAGGCGAGTATGAAGCAGGCGAGCAACCGATGAATTACAGGACGCGGACGATCTTCATGGCACATGCGCTTCGCCTTTCGATCGAGGAATGGTCGCTACTTACAGTCTATATCCCCGAAGCGGTGCACTTCGTTCCCCGAAAGAAGAAATGTCACTTTCTTGCGGCACGCGACAGCGTCCATTGCTCGTACCGAAGGCAGACCCTCCATGGTTCCATTCTGAAGGTGGTGAGACAATCGGAACCCTCAGTCCTCGTGTTCTTCCCACCGTGGGCCGGGGATGCGCGACAGCGCCGACGTGAGCACGGCGACGAAGAGTTCGTTCTGGAATTTGCTTTCAGCCTTGGCGGCGAGGCGGATGCTGCTGCGAATCTCAGCGGGGGCTTGACGCTTCTGCGTCATTGTGCGAGACTAGTTCTGTCATTCGTGCACAGCTTAGGTAATGGCGTGTAGCCAGGGCGACCACTCCAACGGATCGGGAGACAGACCTGCCCATTTTCACTGCTGATTCAGGGGGTGGCACGGTCCGTGATTGCCGAGGTCAAATGGCATGACCACAATCACACCATTGCTCTGTTTTTGCCTACTACTTGGTCGGCTTTCTGAGGACGAGCAACTCGTCATGCTTGAAGAGGCCGAAGCGTACCACCATGACGCCTTGTGCTGCGGAGCCAAACCAGACCGATCCACTATCGACACTGCCATTCAGAAATACGAGAACGTGTTGAGAGAGGTGGATCTTGCGGAACCCATCCGCCTGGAAATCCTGTGGAACATAGCGCTCCTGTACATGAACACTCCGGGCGCACCGCCCGGAGACTACAGCCATTGGAAGAAGGCCTCTGAGTACTATGAACTCATCGTCAAGGAGTCCCCGACCGTGGACAAACGGGTCATTGTTGCCCATGCCCAATTGGGGGATATCTACAGCAGAACGGGGGAATTGACCCGGGCCGAGTCGAATTATCTTCGGTTGCGGAGCCTTCCCCGTGAACTCACAGATGAGCAGCGGAGTGCGCTCGATCCTGAACTCACCGAGTTTGCAAGTCAGGCGGTCAATCATCTTGTCGCTTTCTATGAGGAACACGGGGTGATGCCGAGCGCCCAAGGCATGGCTGACGAGGAAGTAGCAGCGGCGTTCTCGAAAAGGTCCAAGGCGCGCCGCGACGCACAGATGAATGGGGCGGTCACGGACTTCCTGGAACATCTTCTGAACGCGAGCCGCGAGTCCACGAGTGGCACCTCGGTCCCGGAGGACGACGGCAATCGAGAGTCCCAAGTGGCCGCGGTGCCTCCCGCTATGAATACGGTCTCTCCGGATTCCGCTGACCCACCGATTCCGAACACTGGCTTTTCAGACGTGCCCACGCGTCCAGGTCCCACCCGCGCCCAGAAAACGGTTCTTCTGCTGGGGCTGGCGCTGGGGGCGGCGCTGATACTGTGGAGGTCGCGTCGCGTTTGGCGGAAGAAATGAACCCCGTGGCTGAATTATGCGTATTGAGTAGGGGAAGCAAATGGGTCGAATGACAATTGCTTGCTGCCGCAGTTTGGTCAGGCGTGCAGCCGGAGCCTAAACGGCATTAGCGATGCTTAGGAAGACGAGGATGGGAGCACGGAGCTTACATCATAGGGGTGCGTTCCGCATCCTGGGGCTTCTGGCCATGTGTACGGCGGCAAGTGCCGTTCAGCCAACAAAGCCACTGGAAGAGGTCCGCGCCCTCGAACGCAGTGGCGACCCCGACCTTGAGACTAGCCTCTCCGCCGTTGTTGACAATGCTCTTCGCGCCTTCGATGCCCCCGTCAACTTTGAAGGGCACCCAGACTACGGCCGCTCGACTGCCAGGACTGTGGCCGAGTTGCCATTTGCAGTCAAACACTCCGTTAGGAAGAACCAATCACTTGCGCACTGCCTGGATGAACTCATGGAACTCAGCAGAGGTCTGCTCGAAGTCCAAAATATCCTCGGCAACACCTGCATCGTCCCCAAGAAGTCGGACAAGGACGAGATCCTTAACAATCTGGATGTTCCGGTTTCTCTCCACCTGGAAAATGTCTCAACGTGGGAAGCCCTCAAAGCGCTGGGCATCGAGATCAACACCGTTGATGCAACCGATTACAGTTTCTTGATCTCGTTGGCCTGCTTCGATGAAGGCAACAGTCCGCCCGAAGCATTCACTGAGGAGAAGGTTATATCGCTGTCTCTGGACGATGTTACGGCTCGGTACGCTCTGTGCACCATAATGAATGCCTCACCTCTCGAGTTGTCTTACACGTATGTGTGCGGTACGAAATTGCAGGTGGCGACGGACAAGCTGATAATCTCCGTGCACGAAAATGGAAAACGTGTACTGGGGAACAGGTCACTCACACCGGAAGAATGGGAATGGTGGAGGCGTGAAAAGCACGAAGTGGGCTGGGAGAGGGAGCGGTGAGCCGCCACGGACTCGCAGGCCATCCTCTGGCGTGGTCCCACGCCAGAGCCGGATCTCCTTTCAGTCCTCGTGTTCTTCCCGCGGCGGGCCGGGGATGCGCGACAGGGCCGACGTGAGCACGTCGACGATGAGTTCGTTCTGGGATTTGCCTTCGGCCTTGGCGGCGAGGCGGATGGCTTCGTAGAGGTCGGCGGGGACTTTGATTGACATCTTTCTTGTCTCGTACAGCGGGTCGTCCCGGAAAGGCACCACGCTGCTGCGGCGAATGGCGCTCTCCCCCCCGAACAACTCCTGCTGGCTTGGTGGATCCGGCCGCAAATGCGACAGGTCCGCTTCCGGAAAGCACAGTTGCATGATCTCGATATTCGTCTTGCCTTCGTTGATCAGCTCCTGCACGCGTCCTCTGCCTCCCATGGCGCGCAGGTTCTTCGCAATCCCCGCGGTGG
>JADLGB010000134.1 GCA_020849535.1 Candidatus Hydrogenedentota bacterium | reverse complement strand
GCGTCCGCGTGTTGCTTCCGGGGGACATCCAGTCTGAGGGCGAAGCGGCAGTGGCCGCGCTGGACTGCCGCGCGGAAGTCCTGAAAGTGCCGCACCACGGATCGCATACGTCCAGTTCGGACGCATTTATCGACGCCGTGGCGCCGGCTCACGCCATCATCTCGACCGGGGGCAAGGGGGGCCGTGAGCCCGTCGCGGAAGACGTGCTGAAGCGATACCAGGAGCGCGGCATTCAGGTCTGGCGCACCGACGTGCACGGTGGCATCCGCCTGCGGATTGTGGATGGCGCTATCGCCATCGAGGCCACGCGCCGCGCACCCGACGCACCTCCTCGCGCGCAAGCGATGGCCTCTCGCTAGCCCTGCACGCCGGGGGCATGGGAAGTATGAGACTCATGGGAATTATGCGGTAGATCCTTCCCCGCGACGCGGCCCGCTCAGTCGTCGACAGTTTGTATGCGTGCGAGGTCCGAGCTAGGATGGTGTGCATTCCTAGCTGTCACGGACGCAATCACGGAGGGTGCTTACGATGCGCCGATTCGCAACAGTCATGACAGGACTCCTTATTTGTGTATGCCTCGCGGGCGCGCAGGCAGAGAAGAAGGCCAACGAGGATCCGAAGAAGACCGCGTTGTTCAATGGCAAAGACTTTGAGGGATGGAAATTGTTCATCCCGGAGGCGGGCGTCGATCCGACTACAGTGTGGGAGGTGCGCGAGGGCGGGGTGCTCCACTGCAAAGGCAAGCCTTCGGGTTACATCCGCACGAAGGCGCCCTATGAGAACTACCGGCTGACGTTCGAGTGGCGTTGGCTCAAAGAGGGCGGCAACAGCGGGCTTCTGGTGCATATCCAGGAAGAGGACAAGGTTTGGCCCAAAAGCATAGAAGGCCAACTCGGTTCGCATGATGCCGCCGACTTCTGGGTGATCGACGGCACAGACTTCAAAGAACACACGAACAAGGACGACCGCCGCGTGCCCAAAATGCACGAGCATAACGAGAAGCCGATTGGCGAATGGAATCAGTACGAGGCCGTCTGCGAGGGCAACACGATCCGGCTGACCGTCAATGGCCTCCTGCAGAATGTGGCCACGGAAACCACGGTGACCAAGGGCTACATCGGATTTCAGAGCGAAGGCACCCCAATCGAGTTCCGCAACATCGTGCTCGAACCGCTGGGCAAATAGCGAATAGGGCGAGTCGCCCGGGCGCGTAGGGATCCGCGTTTCGAGGCGGAGATAGGAATCTCGGCCACCAGTTCAAGTCATTGATTCCCAATGGCTTGTCTCGGGAGCCGTCGCGAGATAACTGTGTGCTACCCAAAAGTATTTGCGTCTATTGACACGGCGCATTATCAGTGCTACACTGCACAATAAGGCAGTATGGTAAGAGCAAGCTGTGGGTCTAAAAGGAATGGGAGGGGCAGTCATGCTCAAACTCACCCCACTACTGCGTGCAACTGTAGCAATCCTCGCCGGACTCACCGGTACGCTCCTCCTCGTGGCTCCGTTTTCGGGTCATGCGCGAGGCGCCTCGACTGACGATCTACTCGCCTTTGTCCTCGCGGAGCAAGCCAAGACCTGCAAGGCAGTCGCCAACGTTCAGTACGTGGTCCGCGTGACCGGCGGGGACCGCGACCTGGAGTCGAAGGATGCCGACACGTATGCAAATCGCGCCGAGGTGATTCGGCAGGGGGGCAAGGTCTGGGCCTCCGCCGAAGTGCACCAACGGTCCGAGTTTGACGGCGGCGCGCGGGAGAATCACAACGCGTACCGGACAGTACTGAATGAAGAGTATGCCGCGCTGTGGGGAGACATTTCCCGGAACCAGTTGACGATTTCGTACTTCGCAGACTGTGGATCGGCAATGGAGCGGGAGGGCGTCGCCGGTAAGGGTGAGAGTGCCGCACTGGAGAATCCCATCAAACGGATGTTTGGCTGTCGCAGCGGCACAATCGAGCATCTCGTGGAATGGGAGCAGCAGCTTGACCCCGCACATCGTTCCACATGGACGGTCGAGCAGGTGGAGGAGAACGGCAGAGAACGGTTCGTCATTACCAGAACGACGTTCGAGGGCTTCGTCGACCTCACGTTCAGAGTCGATCCCGCCATGGGCTTTGTGGTTACCGAGGCTGTGGGCGACCTGGCGGGCGATGGCTCGTACGTGAGTGTCGAGCGAACGGCGTACGAACAACACGGAGATCGGTGGTTTCCGAGCAAGATGCATCTGACCACTCACCAGAAGGGTGAACTCGTCGACGAGGCCGAAGTCGAATTTACGGACGTCGTCTTCAATCCTTCCCTCAATCAGGAGCGATTCACCTTGGCCGGTCTCGACCTGCCGGAAGAATCGCTTGTACGGCGCGAGAAGCTTGGGGGTGCGGACAGCCTCGAACTCTACCGGTGGCGGAACGGCGCACTGGTGCCCACGGGCAATTTCGACGGGGCAACCGCAATTGTTGTGGGAGAATAGGCAGTCCGGGAACAGCCACCAGTGCACCTTTACGATCGAGGAATGCGTGCCATGAAGATGATGAGGTTTGCGCTTGTCAGTTGCGGTCTGGTAATCGGAGGGCTGGTATCCGGCGTTACGGCACAGGCGTGCTATGACGTCGTCTACGGCCCATTGTGCGTGGGCGATGATGATGAGCTTTGCATATCGGAGTGCGCGTCGCCCTACAATCCGAAGATCTGCTCCAAATACACCCGCGAAGTCACGGAACGTATGCCCGAGTCGCACTGCAACGATCCGGGCAGCACGTATGTCAATTGCACCGATGCCACGAGTGAAACTTCGGCCTGCTACAGCTACTACAAGTGCCAGATAGGGTACATCCAGTGTATCTGGGATCCTTCTGACCGGCACTGCGAAAAGAACGAAGGTGCAGGCACCTTCACTGACCGCGGCATCGTGCTGGCCAACGTAAGTGATGATTGTCCTGTCTAGGGATTTGCGGGAGAGCGGTTCAAGACACCTCCAACCAATGCGGGGCACTCGTTAGTGCGGTGGAAGTCCTCGATGTCGAAGATCGTGGCCCTGACGGCCTTCGGCGGCGCATTCGCCGTGGGTATGGCCGTTGTTCGATTCAGCGCGATGCCGATCGCGCCTCAAATCGTTGACGCCGGTGAGGTAGAAGGGACTTCCGCGCTAAGCTGCATTCTGCAGATGCGCAACTGGTCGCCCAATTGGGTGCGTGTGCGCCGGGTGCAGACGGCTTGTGGCTGCGCCGCTGCTACTCCTAGTCCAGAGCCTATCCCTCCGCTCGGCATGCTCTCGATTCCCATTGAGGTGAATCTCGCCGGGAAGAGCGGCTCCTTTCAGACAGAGATCGTGGCATTCCTCGATTCGAACAGACAGGCGGAGTTCATCGTGAAGGCCACTGTCATTCCAGCCATGCCCGCCGTGTTGGACGTTGGTTCGCTCTCCGTTGGGAGTCCGACGGAGCATATGTTTCGCGTCCCCGCCGGCCGCGTTCGCCCGCTGGAAGTCCATTCGGCGTCAGTGACCGATCCCCGGTTTGAAATACTGGTCCCGCCCGCGGAAGGCGAGACTCTTGCTCGAACCGTGGTTGTGCGGATGAAAGAAGGCGAAATCGAAGGGGGGCCAGTCGACGCAATCATTCACGTCGACACAAACGATAGCGAGGCGCCTCTGAAGACCGTGCGGGTGATAGGCCGCGTATTGGGACCCGTGGAAGTCGATCCGAAACGGATATCCTTCGGATACACTCCGCCCAATTCCACCGCCACCGTGACGGTCAAGCTGTTCAGCCCGCGGAAGCTCGCCATTGCGGTGGAATCTGTTGCCGCAAAGGAAGGCCGCGTGCGTTGCGAGGAAACGGAAACGAAGGACGAGAGTGAGCGCACCTACAAGGTGCGATTGAGCGGCAAACTTCCCGCGTCAGGCTTGTACAAGGACGAGATCGAGTTCAACGTGCGAGTGGACGGGAGATTGCACCATGTTATCGTCGACGTGTACGGATACTCCTTGCCCAACTTGCTCGATGCTCAGAGCGGGACCACTCCCCCACTTGCCGGTTCAATGCAATCGCCGGCGTGAATCGTCGAGGCGCCAGCCGCGCCGCTGAGAGCGTGTTTCAGAAGGAAGTGACCGCACAGAGCAATGGAGCCTACGCCACAAGGCACCCTGTTTCCGTTGTCCCATGCGATTACCTTCCGCTGAAACCGCCCACCCCCTTCCAAGAGCCCTGAAAGGGCGTCGCAATCCATGGTCTTCACGCAGCACCCCACCTGACAATTGCGGCACCCCTACAGGGTGCAGTTTTGGGTGGCACGCGAACCAGGGGTTCCGCTTCGCTCCACCCCTGGCTAAAAATGCGGCACGCCGTCAGCGTGCATGGCCGGATCCCGGTCACTTGGAGCACATCCGGTCTCCGGCAATGCGTGTAGGCACTTCCTTTTGAAACACGCTCTTAGAGTCCACTGGAGGAAGTGGCCAGAGGGCGCCAGCCACGTGGGCCCTGCCAGGCCGGACCCTGCGAAGGCCGTCCCATGCGCATGAGAAGTGCGCATGAAGGGTATCCTTACGGGGCAGTGTTGTGGTAGGGTGCCTTGTCCTTTGCGTTTCCAGGAGCATTTCTTCCGTGAAAGCGGAGACAAACATATACAGCGAGCCGCGCTGGGCGGGCCTTTCCGAGGTCCTGCGCCTTGCCATGCCGGCCATTCTGGCATCGATTTCCTGGACCCTGATGCAGTTCGTGGACACGGCATTTGTGGGCCAGTTGGGGAAAGCCCCCTTGGCGGCTGTCGGTTCGGCGGGCTTGTGGTCCTTCGTCATGAACACGTTTGTGGTGGGCGTGGTCGGGTGTGTGGCCACCTTCGTCGGCCAGAGCATGGGGCGAAGCCGGCAGGAAGACTGCGGCCGCTACGCTTGGCAAGGAATCTACCTGTCGCTCGCCGCGGGGGTTCTCGCCGTGGCACTATGGCCGCTGGCGGCCCCAATCTTCAACCTGATGCCGCACTCGCCGGAAGTTCAGACCCAGGAGATTGCCTACTTCCGAGTGCGTTTGCTGGGGTACGTGTTTGTGGCCTGGCAGACCGCACTGGCGTCGTTCTTCCAAGCCATTAACAAACCGGTTATCCCGATGCTCACTGCGTTTGCGGCCAACATCGTGAATGTGGTCCTCGACTACGGCCTGATCTTCGGGAAACTGGGTCTTCCCAGGATGGAGATCGCGGGTGCGGCCCTGGCGACGGTGATCGCGTTGGCGTTTCAGGTGGTGCTGCTCCACGCGGTGTTCATGGGCCGGTCCATGGACAGGACGTACGGAACACGCAGCGGTTTCGCTCCCGATTGGGCGAAGATGAGCGAACTCTTCCACATCGGCTGGCCCGCGGGCCTGTCGTTTCTGTTGGACGTCGTCAATTGGGGCGTGTTCACCAGTTTCATTGTGGGGTCGTTTGGCGATGGCGCCCTGGCCGCGCACACGGCGGCAATCAGCATCATGCACATGTCGTTCGTGCCCGCGATGGGACTCAACCAAGCCATCGCCCCCATCGTGGGCCAATGGATTGGCCGCGAAAACATCCCCATCGCCAAGGCCCGCGCGTACACCGCCATGCGGCTGGCCATGGTCTACATGTTTTTCATGGGCCTTCTCTTCGCCGTGTACGGGCCGGTGCTGATCCGCACCTTCTTCAACGACGACCCCGCGGTCGTGTCCATGGGCCACGTCTTTCTCATGATGGGCGCGGTGTTCCAGGGATTTGACGCGATCAACATCGTGCTGATGGGCGCCTTGCGCGGCGCGGGTGACACCCGCTGGCTCGCGGTAGTCGGCGCGGTCGTCGCCTATGTGGTCTTTCTGCCCTGCGCGCTCATCCTGGCCTTCGTGCTCGGGTTTGAAGCGCAAGGGGCGTGGCTCGGCGCGACAGTCTACGTGATTCTCTTCAGCGGCCTCGTCTTCCGGCGCTTCCACGGTGAGCGCTGGCGGCACATCAAGATCTTTCGCGCGGATGCCGCGTCCCTCAACACGGCGCCTGCGAAATAGGGCAAGCGCTGTTATCCCATCGCGATGCAAGGCCGTTTTCTCGCCAAGATCGCGGCGGCGCAAGGTGGACGAGGTGGACAGGGTGGACGAGGTGGACGTTTTCGCGGCCGTGACGGCTGGGGCGTTCCCAGGCTCAACGGCCGCTTTCAGGGTCAGCGCTCAGAAGAAGTCCCAGATAGCTTGGCCCTGCTTCTCCACTCCTGTGGGCGGGGTCTCTTCCTGCGGGTGAGCGGTGCCAAAGCCTGAGACTTCCGGCTCCGGCTCCGGCTGGTTCGGCATCTCCGGCTCCAAAGCTTCGCCCGGTTCATCCATGGATGCCGCCACGGATTCAGGCACCTCTTCATCCCCGGTTTCGTCCAGGGCGTCGGCCCCTGCGTCCCGGTCCAAACCGTAGCGGTCCACAGGCACTTCCTGGCTCGTCTCTTCCTCTTCGGGAGTCTCCTCCACCTCTTCGACGGGCTCTTCTTCGATCTTCTTGCGCGGCTTGGAGGCAACGCGCACCCGTGTCGAGTTCGGCTTGGGAGCCTGTTCCTCTTCGACCACCCCGTCCAGGTCTCCGGCCTTTTCCCAGCCGGGTGCAAGGTAGAAGATGTAGTCCACAGGCTCGCGGAGGAGACGGGCGATCTTCAGGCAGATGAGTACGGAAGGGTTCAGCCGGCCCTTTTCAATTGCGATGATCGTCTGCCGAGTGATGCCCACTTCATGCGCCAAATCCGCTTGGCGCACGCCAAGCCGGGCACGAAGCTCCTTGACACGGTTGCGGAGAGGACTTTGGCTTTTCATAGAAGAAAGAATACAACGAGTACGGCAAAATATCAATCATAAGTTACATTCGGTTAGCGGTTGCTTACCTAATTCGTCATCGATGCCCGTTCGCTTTTGAACACAGACGCACCGTTCAAATCTGGGCACCCTACAATTTCGGGATTCCAGCGTTCGGAAATGTACGGCCATCGCACTCCGTGAATTGCAAGTAATTGGTGCGCCTCAACACAGCCGCGTGCACCTGCATACTCTGGGTTTCTTGGGATTCGCTGCCCAGCGGCAACTGCGCCATGAGCACACAGTAACCTCGCCGACGTGTCGCGTATAGGCTCCGTTACGAGGACCGGGCAGCCTCTCGCGCCTCAGTGCCGCGTTTCGTGGAGGAACAAATTGTACAGAATGAAACCCTGCGGGCTGCAATAACTTGACTCGAATCCCCGTCTCTGGACCGTGCAGGCGAAGACGGCGTCTCGTTTTCGGACGAACCGCACGAGATCCGACCAAGAAGCGGCTGGAATCAGCTTGCCGTGGCGGAATCCATGCCTCAGCATGGCCGGCATCTCGTCTGCGACACCCTCGGCGCTGGCCTTGCACAATTCGGGACACGTCAGCGTCCTGGCTCCTTCGACCACCAGTACCACGCGCAAGTTCTCTCGAGGAACTGCCCGAAGCGCCAGGCGACTCATCGAAAAAATGGCCAATTCTCTTGATCGCAGAATGATCAAACGCGTTGAGCACCGGGCCGTTGCCCGCCGTCCGGCCTGCGCGAAATGGGCGCGTTCTTTGGGGAGGATTCTCATCGGTGCACATGGACTGTATCAGAATGAATCTGGCTTGGTTGTCGCCAGCGATCCAATTCAAAATGACGCAGACAAGCGCGGGCGAGGGTCAGGAAATGTAGCAACGGTGCGCTTTTCAGCATCGATGTCGGCCAAGCGCCCGCAGTTTCGAGGCGTTGGAAGGCGAATATCACGGGTCTGAGCATTCGATCCACCCGCCGGACACCGCGATGAAGCGGTACTTCCGGCGGTTTCTCCGGCGCGCGAGGTGTTGCGTAAGCACGACTTTTGTCCGGGGAGGACAAAACGCGCTCTTTCCGTACACACTATTGTTATGATATTATTGAATTTGACTAGACCGAACATCGCACTGCCCCCCCGCACTGAGGGCGGTGAAGCGCGGTCTGGCAACAGGGGGATCCGGGGTAGCCCGTCTCATGCGGGCAGGGGAAACATCGCAGGAACTTCGTTCGCCGCGTGGGTGAAGCCGGCGAGTCATGCCAATTTCGGGTCGGCGGATTTATCAACTCTGGAGGAAGTATCATGCAGAGGTCAAGCCGTCTGTCGTTACGTGCCCGGTTATTGAGGGCGGGGATCGCGTTGTCCGTAATTCCCCTCGGAATTGTCGCCGGGCTGATTCTGTATCAAAATACGGAGTTGGGGAATATTGCCGGCGGCTCACTCGAAGATCTTGCGTCAAGCGATCTGGACCACACGGTGAGCGGGGTCTATTCCGTTTGCGAGACTCAGCAGGAGGTGTTGCAGGATTTCGTGGCCAAATCGCTGAATGTGGCCCGGAAGACCATGGCATCGGCAGGGGAGGTCTACCTGAACCCCGCGGAGATTGTTGCGTGGGAAGCCGTGAACCAATACACCCAGGAGAAGACCCCCGTTGAACTTCCGAAGATGCAGTTCGCGGACCTGTGGCTTGGCCAGATCAGCGATGCGGGCACGGAGGCGCCCATCGTGGACGAAACGCAACGGCTTGTCGGGGGCACGTGCACCGTGTTCCAGCGCATGAACCCGCAGGGAGACATGTTGCGCGTTTCGACCAACGTGCTCAAGGCGGATGGCACCCGAGGGGTCGGCACCTACATCCCGGCGATCAACAAGGATGGCACTCCCAACCCGGTCATCGCCGCGGTCATGTCGGGCAAGACCTTCACGGGCAAGGCCTTCGTGGTCGACCGGTGGTACATCACCGCGTACGAGCCCATCAAGGATGCCAAAGGCGAAACGGTTGGCGTGCTGTATGTCGGCATACCCATGGAAAGTGCGACCGCCCTGCGTGAAGCCATCATGGCGGTTTCCATTCTGGAAAGCGGCTATGTATACGTGTTGAACGCGACCGGTGACACGCGAGGCAAGTATGTCATCTCGAAGGACGGCCAGCAGGATGGCGAGTCGATCTGGGAGGCTACGGACACCCACGGGACGCCCTACGTGCAAGACCTGTGCGCGAAGGCGCAGCAACTCGCGCCCGGCGAAATTGCGCCGGTGCGCTATGAACTTGCTGAGAACGGCGTCCAGGTGGCGCGCATGGCCTATTTCGCTCCGTGGGACTGGGTGATCGTGGCCACAGTTCCCGAGGCGGAGTTCATGGAAGTGGCGAACCTCATGGGGGACCTTAACAAGCGCGCGATCGCGATCATGCTCACGGCGATCGCGATAACGCTTCTCGTCACAGTGGTCATCTGGTATCGCATCTCGGGAGGCATCAGCAAGAACATCGCGAGCGTTATCACCAATCTGCGGGAAGCCAGCCTGGAAGTGAAGCGGGCCTCGGGGCAAGTGTCAAGCTCCAGCACGCAACTGGCCGAAGGCACCTCCTCGCAGGCTGCATCGCTCGAAGAGATCTCGGCATCGCTGGAAGAGATGGCGTCCATGACCCGGTTGAACGCGGAGAATGCGAACTCGGCCGATCAGTCTGCGGGCAGTGCGTCGAAAGCCGCCTTGGCGGGCCAGGACGCCATGACCCGGATGGGGCAGTCCATCCAGCGGATCAAGTCGTCCTCGGATGAGACCGCCAAGATCCTGCGGGTCATTGACGAGATCGCGTTCCAAACCAATCTTCTGGCCTTGAATGCGTCGGTCGAGGCCGCGCGGGCGGGAGATGCCGGCAAGGGGTTCGCCGTGGTTGCCGAGGAGGTACGTTCGCTTGCCCAGCGCTGCGCGCAAGCCGCCAAGGATACGGCAAGCAAAATCGCCGAAGCGCAGGAGAACGCCGGCGAAGGCGTAGCGGTGGCCCAGGATGTCCGAGTCGCTCTGGAGTCCATCGTGTCCGAAGTGGGGCGGGTCACCGCGATTATCAGCGAAGTCCGGACCGCCTCGAGTCAGCAGGCGGATGGAGTCGAACAGCTCAACACGGCCGTGAGTCAAATCGACAACATCACCCAAAGCAACGCCGCCAATGCCGAGGAGTCCGCCGCCGCGAGCCAACAGTTGTCGGCTCAGGCGGGCAGTCTCGGCGAGATGGTGACGCGCCTGGCCGCCATCGTGGGAGGCGCGCAGACCACCTTCCAAGCCGAAGAGGAGAGTCCCACACCGCCCGCGCGGGCCGCGTTGCCGGCCCCCGATCGCCGGAGACCCACCCGCCGATGACGTACGTGAATGTGTGGACAGCGGACCCCTAAAGGCGGTACACTACGCTCTTTGCCAGCGGTATGTGGCGCTCTTAACTGATTGATACGATTGGACGGCCCCTTGCAGGTGTTCTGAAGGGGCTGCTCTCTTTGTGATCATTCGCCGGTATGAGCGCCAACGGGCGCGATACGACGCGGCCAGCGAGGCCTGGGTTAGGCGGGCGGAACTGACGCGTCATATGCTTTTGTTCGCGCTGCGCATGCCGTGCCTGGAAGAAATGCTTGGAGGATGTGGTGTGTTATCCGTAAAAATCCGGTGCGGGGTTCCATCGGTTGACCCGTGCATAAGACCGGAACTCGGGCAAGTGAGAACTCAGGTCCAGCCGTGCCGTGGGCGCGGCGCTGACGCGGGGATGGTCTAGTCGGATGGCAAAGCTGTGTTGCGGGGTCGATTTTGGAACATCCAATTCCAGCGTGGCGGTGTCGGAGAACGGCGCGGTCCGCGTGCTGGACATCGACCACCTGAACGATAGCCCCAAGTCCCTGCCTTCCCTGCTGTATATGTCGAGCGAAGGCGAGACCATCGTGGGGCGGGCGGCCGCCAACGCCTTCATCGAGCGCAACGTCGACCGGGAAGTCATCCTTCAGCAGGTGGACCTCGGGATCGACATCGAGGGATACGTCGCTTCCGAACCGGACAAGTCGGACGGGTATCGTCCCCCCGAGGACGGCGGCAGACTCCGCGAGGCGGTCCGCGCGCACGCGACCGTGGAAGTGAACTCGCCGGGCCGCCTGTTTCAATCCATCAAGAGTTCCCTGCGGTTCAAAGATTTCAAGGGGACTGAGGTCTTCGGCCAGCTCTATCAGATCGAGGAGCTGACCGCGATGATTCTCAAGCCTATCAAGGAAGCGGTGGACGCCCTGGCGGGTGAGCCCGTGGAGCGCGCCGTGTTTGGACGGCCGGTGCATTTCTCGATGCGTCCCGGCGAGGACGACGTCGCGGAAGAGCGGCTGCGGCGGGCCGCGGAGTTGGTGGGCTTCAAGGACGTCACCTTCTTCTTTGAGCCCGTGGCGGCCTGCGTCGAGTACGCGATCGCCACGGACCGCAAGCAGCGCCTGATGGTGGTGGACATCGGCGGGGGCACTTGCGACATCTGTGTGATGGAGTTCGGCGGGGCGCACGGGGCCGCGGAACGCCTGGCGGAAAGCCGCATCCTGGGCGTGGCGGGCGTGCCGATCGCGGGCGATGCCATCGACAAGGAGATGATTCGGGCGAAGGTCTTTCCGTGCCTGGGGAGCAAGTCGCGCTACGGCCCATCCAAGCTGCCCATGCCCCAGCACATCTACAACGCCATCATCGATTGGCAGAACCTGTACAAGCTGAACACCGAGGAAATCATCAACTGGCTGATCGCCACCGAGGTGAGTTCGACCCAGCCGGAGGCTATCCGGTCGCTGCGGACCTTGATTCAGCGCAACTACGGATATCCGGTCGTGCGCAAGGTGGAATCCGCGAAGAAGCTCCTCTCCACCGAGTGGGAAGCGAACCTGGAAATCCACAAAGAGGCCATCCAGATCAGCGAGAAGCTCGGGCGGACCGAGTTCACCCACATCATCGAGCCGACGCTCGACGACATGTTCGCGAGCATCGACGAGGCGGAACAGGTGGCGGGGGTGAAGTCAGAGGACATCGACTGCGTTCTGACCACGGGCGGCACGAGCCTGATCCCGGCGGTCCGGCGGATGCTGGCGACCCGCTTCGGGGCGGAGAAGCTGCTGCACCGCGACACCTTCACGAGCGTGGCCACAGGCCTGGCGGTGGTCAGCCAGTACGCGTAGGCGCGGGGAATGGGAAGTATGGGAAGAATGGGAAGTATGGGAGAGGACGAGGGCACGGGCTCGTGCCGGCAGCCTTTGGGCGGACAGCTCAAGAAACAACAAAGCGCCGCGCAGATGAGCGCGGCGCTTTGATTCTGGACTGCTACTCCACGCCGGTGATCTTGAAGACGTAGGCGTGTTGGCAAGGGACCTTGTCCGGGGTCAGGGCGGGAACCTGGATGACGAGCTTCCCATCCTTCACTTCGGAAGCGAGTGCGCCTTCCACGCCGAGCATAGTAACCTGGGTTTGGGCCCCGGCCTTGGGCGCGTTCAGCGAAAGGGTCTCGCCGGGCCAACGCAGGCAGATGGCGTAGAGCGCGCCATCTTTCGCCGTGTAGCGCACGAGGTCGTCCTGACCGTGTTCGCGCCAAGGCTTGGTGCCGTAGATCGCCTCGCCGTTAACGCCCAGCCACGCACCCATATCGAGAAGGCGCTGCTGCATGATGACCGGGATGCGGCCGTCGGCCGTGGGTCCGATGTCAAGCAGCAGGTTGCCGCCGCGGCTGACGCAGTCGATGAGCAGGTGCAGCAACTGCGTGCTCGTCCGGTAATTGTCGGCGTTCTCGTTGCGGTTGTAGCCGAAGGATTTGCCCATGCCCTGGCACTCTT
>JADLGB010000133.1 GCA_020849535.1 Candidatus Hydrogenedentota bacterium | reverse complement strand
TCTTATGCCCACACACGGTTCCAAAGCCTCCTCTCGCGCGCCATCGACGCGATTTGGGCCTTCAAACAGCGCGCAGGCACAAGATGCACAACAGCGTAAAAATACTTCGACGTTTCCTCGAAGGGGGCAGGCCCGAAGGGCCGAGGGGGATGTGAGGCCGCCAAGCGGTCCACGGTGCGACAGGAGTTCACCGGCGCCTGGCGTGGAGCTATCATGCGACGAACCAAAATTGTCTGCACTCTCGGGCCGGCTTCCCGCGACTCTGAGACGATTGCGCAACTCATTGACGCCGGCGCGAACGTGGTGCGCCTGAACTTCTCCCACGGCACCCACGAGCAGCACGCGGCGGCATTTGCCGCGATACGGCAAATCGCGGAACACAAGGGCGCGAATGTCGCCGTGCTGATGGACTTGCAGGGCCCGAAGATTCGCACCGGCAAACTCCAGAACCCAGACGGCGTCCTTCTTGATGAGGGCCAGCCGCTCACCATCACGACCGAAGCAACGCTTGGCGACGCGCGGCGCATCTCGACAACCTATCAAAACCTGCCCCGCGACGTGCAACCCGGCGCGCGAATCCTGCTGGCGGACGGCCTGCTCGAGTTGCGCGTCGAGCGTATCGATCCTCCCGAGGTCCATTGTACGGTCGTTCACGGCGGATTACTGGGCCAGCACAAAGGCATCAACCTTCCCGGAGTCGCCGTCAGCGCGCCTTCTCTCACAGAGAAGGATATCGAGGATCTGCAGTTTGGGCTGGAGCTTGGCGTCGATTATGTGGCCTTGTCATTCGTGCGCTCGCCGGATGATGTGCTCGCCTTGAAGAGCCGGATTTCCGCAGCGGGCAAGTCAACGCCCGTAGTGGCCAAGATCGAGCGTCCCGAGGCCCTCGCGTGCTTCGACGAGATCCTTGCCGCGACCGATGCGGTCATGGTTGCGCGGGGCGATCTCGGCGTCGAGGTCGACCTGCATCGCGTTCCCCAGATTCAGAAGACCCTCATCCGTATGTGCAATGAGCGGGGCATTCCCGTCATCACTGCAACGCAAATGCTGGAGTCCATGGTCACGAATTCGCGGCCCACCCGCGCGGAAGTCGCGGATGTGGCCAACGCGATCTACGACGGCACCGATGCCGTTATGCTTTCCGGAGAAACGGCCGCAGGTGAGTTTCCGGTTGAAGCGGTGACCATGATGGCACAGATCGCCGAAAGCGCCGACGAGGCCATCGCGCATTCGCCCCGGCGTGAAGGCTTCGCCCGCTTGAACGAATCGCGCGGCAACAGCTCGTTCAATGATGCTATCGGGCAGGCGGTAGCCCGGATGGCACAGGTGACGCGCCTTCACCGCATCGTCGTGCTAACGCAGTCCGGATACTCGGCCGAAGCCATTGCGCGGTACCGCCCGCAGATTCCGATTACCGCCATCACGCTATGCGAAGAGACGCGGCGGCTCTGCGCCTTGATCTGGGGTGTGGATGCGGTCGCCTCCGTCGAAGTTCAGAGTATTGACGACATGGTTCGCGTGGTCGATGAGATCCTGCTCGGACACAAACTGGCCCAACCCGGCGATCCGATCGTCATTGCGGCGGGCACGCCCTTGGGCATAGGCGGGCGAACGAATCTGTTACATCTTCACCAAACGGGCGAGCGGTTCCCCGCTACGGTGTAAGGAAGGCGCTATGCAGCAAGACGCCGCATCCGTGAATCCGCATTGGTATGAGGACGCCTTCGGCGAGTCGTACGAGATCATTTACGCGCACCGCAACGTGCAGGCGGCGGAACCCGAAGCCCTGTTTGCCGTGGAAGCATTGCGGCTGGGACGTAGTGATGTGGTGCTCGACCTGGGCTGCGGCGCGGGGCGTCATCTCGTGCACTTGTTCGAGCATGCCGGCATGTGCGTGGGACTGGACTACTCGCCTGCGCTGTTGCGCCGTGCACGCGAGATTTTGCCAGAGCATGTGGGGCTGGTACGCGCGGACATGCGGGCCGTCCCGCTGGCGAACGCGTTCACCGCGGTAACGAGTTTCTTCACCAGTTTCGGCTACTTCTTGGACCCGGAGGAGAACCTTCGTGTGGTGCAGGAAGTCGCGCGTGTGCTGCGGCCTGGCGGACGTTTCTTCATGGACCACGCGAACGCCACCCATGTGGAACGCGCGCTGGAGCCCGAGGGAACGCGGTGTCACGGTAGCTTCGAGATTCGCGAAACGCGTTGGATCGATGCCACTGCGCGTCGCGTCAACAAGACGACCCGGCTACTCCGAGATGGGCATGAACTCGAGAAGACCGAGGAATCCGTTCAGTTGTATTCGGAGATCGAGCTGAGATCCCTGCTCGCGGAGGCGGGATTGCGCGTTGACGCCGTGTACGGCGACTATGACGGCGCGTCCCTGGACGACGCCCGGCCGAGAATGTTGATGATTGGATGCAAGGCATAAAGTGTGAGCGATCTGTACACCGACTATCTGAATGAGCACGCGGCGCTGGCGCCGTTCTACAGCGCGTGGCCTCGTGCGCTGTTTGAGAAGCCACCCGCGTCGCACCTCTGGGACCCGAGTCTTGTAGATGCCCTGCGCGCATACCAGCAGCAGCTTGGTGTGCCGAAGGCGTTTGACGGGAATGGGCCGGTCATCATCACCGGCCAACAGCCCGGCTTTTTCACTGGCCCGCTGTACACCATCTACAAGGCGATCACTGCGGTCCGCGTTGCAGAAGAACTCACGCGGCGTCATGGCACGCGGTGTATTCCGATTTTCTGGGTAGGCAGTGAAGACCACGATTTTGAAGAAGCGCGAGAAGCCTTCGTGCTCTCCAAGAACCACGAACCCGTTTCCTTTCGTTACACGCCCGAAGCGGATGTCCAAGGCTTGCCTATGTATCGGGTTCCCGTGGAGCCTTCGCTGCATGCGATGATCGATGCAATGGCGGAGCGCGTCCCAGGTTCAGAAATGCGCGAACCTGTGCGCGCCGTGCTGCATGAGACGCTGGATGCTTCCGGCTCGCTAAGCGATTGGACGGCGCGTTTGCTTGCCCACCTATTCCGCGACACGCCGCTGCTTGTTTTCTCACCGCACCTGACCGAAGCGCGGCGCCGCGCCACACCTGTGATTGAACGCGCTATCGCGGAACCCTTGACGGGGACGCGTCTGTTGAATGATGCGGGGACCAAGCTTGGCGCGTTGGGCTACGCGGCACAGGTGGTCAAGGGTGCGGAGGACTGTACGTTCTTTCTGGAAGTGGATGGCAGACGGCGAAAAGTTAGTTGCGACGGCATTTCCTTCTTCATTGGAGACACGGACCTGCGGTACACGGCAGGCGAGTTGTTGGATATCCTCAGAAATGAACCAGAGCGTTTCAGTCCGAACGTGGCGCTTCGCTGCGTGGTTCAACAACACCTCTTTCCCGTGGCCGCCTACGTGGCGGGCCCCGGCGAGATTGCGTACTGGGGCCAGCTTTGCGAGTTCTTCGCCCACTACCAACAGCCGATGCCGGTGGTGTATCCCCGTGCGCGCTGCGTGCTGACGACCATCAAGCTGAACAAGCTGGTCCGCAAGCTGGGTCTGGACCTCGCCGATCTCCACGGCGAAGCCGATGCCGTTCTGGAGAAGGCCCTCGCCCTGGGAAGCCGCGGGGCTGTGGTGAAGCAATTCCACACATACCGTAATCAAATCGAAGCGACGCTGGCCGCCATGGAACGCGAGATGAACGGCGGGACTGCGACAACCAGTTTGCACGAGCGTGTTGTTCAGGAGTTGGATCGGTGCGAGCGCGCGCTGCTGCGGGCCGACGAGGTGGTCCTAGAGGCCACGCGCGGCCAGGTCCTGCGGGTGTGCAACGCGCTGGCGCCGTGGCGGCGTCCTCAAGAGCGCGTATATACTGTGTTCTCCTATCTGTTTGAACACGGTACGGATCTGATCGCGCGGCTCACTCGGGAGATGGATGTGACCTCTTTCAACTTGAATGAGATTGAACTATGAACACCGAAGTAGACGTGTTGTGTGTGGGCGCCCATCCCGACGATGTGGAAGTCGGCATCGGCGGACTCGTACACAAACTCGTGCGCGCGGGTCACAATGTCGGCATCCTCGATCTCACCCGCGGTGAGATGGGCACGCGCGGTTCGATCGAGGAGCGTGCCGCGGAAGCGCAAGACGCGGCCCGCATCCTGGGCGTGACCGTACGCGAGAATGTCGGCCTGCCAGACGGGGCCATCACCAATACCCACGAAGCGCAAGGCCTTGTGATACCGTACTTACGCCGCTTCCGGCCCAAGGTCTTGATCGCGCCGCATGAGCCGGATCGCCACCCGGACCACAGCGCGGCGCACCGGCTTATTGCCGATGCGAATTACTTCTCCGGTTTGGCCAAGCTGGAATCCGAAGGCGCGCCGTATCGCTGCCCGCGCGTGTACTTCTATCGGGTGTACGGCGAGTCCGTGCAACCCCAGATGCTGTTCGATATCACGCAAGAGTTCCCGGTAAAGCTCCGGGCGTTGCAGGCGTTTCGCTCACAGTTCTTCAATCCGCAGTATGAAGGTGCGCCGACCTACGTGGCCTCCGAGGCGTTCTGGGAGTCCATCCGCAGCCGGGCCGCTTACTGGGGGTCGCGCGCAGGAGTGGAATTCGCGGAACCCTTGTACGCAATTGAACCCGTCATCTTGGCCGTTCCCCCCGGCCTGGAAGGAGTCGTATGAGAATCGGCATCACGTGTCACCCCTCCGCCGGAGGCAGCGGCATTCTGGCCACGGAACTCGGTATTGCCCTTGCGGAGCGCGGTCACACCGTGCACTTCGTGACGTACGAGCAGCCATTCCGCTTGCAGGGCTTTCACGATCGCATCGTGTGCCATTCCGTGGACACCGTGACGTACCCGCTCTTCCGGAACCCGCCGTATTCACTGGCGCTCGCCACCAAGATATGCGAGACCGCGCTGGAACACGGCATTGAGTTGTGGCACGCGCACTACGCTATCCCGCACGCGGTGTGTGCGATCCTGGCGCGAGACATGCTCCCTGTCGAGAAACGCTTCAAGCTGGTGACCACGCTGCACGGTACAGACATCACGTT
>JADLGB010000132.1 GCA_020849535.1 Candidatus Hydrogenedentota bacterium | reverse complement strand
TGTCACTCCTCCTCGCCAACGCTCCACCCGTGCCCTGCGAGAAGTATGGTATCACAAACATAGATAAATATCAATCAATATTCCGACAGACCCTTGAAGGGGGTGGCCCGCAGGGCCGGGGGATGTTCTTCGCCAAGGACTGCGGGGACCCATCGTCCGCCCCGGCGGCCTCAACGACGCCTACTCGTGCCGGAGTGCTTCGATGGGGTCAAGGTTGGCGGCGCGGACGGCCGGGTAGAGCCCGAAGAGCACGCCGACGGTCATGCTGATGCCAACGGACAGCAGGAGGCTCCACGGCGCGATCACCGTGGGCATATCAGACAGGAGTGTGACCGCGAAGGGGATGGTAACGCCAACCACGATCCCCAACAGCCCGCCTACGGTGGACAGCACCACGGTCTCGATGAGGAACTGGATGACGATCTGCTTGCGTTTTGCGCCAATGGCGCGGCGGACGCCAATCTCTCGCGTCCGCTCGGTAACGTTGGCGAGCATGATGTTCATGATCCCGATACCGCCGACGAGAAGGCTGATGCCCGCGATAGAACCAAGGACGATGTTGAAGGTGCGTTTAGTAGCTTCGGCCTGCCGGAGCAGTCCGAGAGGAACATCCACGCGGTAGTCGGCTTTCTTGTGGAATCGCTGCAGCATGGCGGAAATGCCAAACGAGGTGGATTCCACATCATCATTTGATGCTACCTGCACGATGAGCTGATGCAGTTCCACTCTCTCGCGCTCCTGCGAGCCGGTCGTGCGCCGGGTCGTGACGTCGCCGAAACGCTCGCGCGCGACGTTGAGTGGGATATAGGCGTCGACTTCTTGATCGGGAAGCTGGATGCCCGCGCCGCCCCCCTCCTCGCTTTGGACGATGCCGATCACTTCGAAGTGATCGCTGCCGATGCGCAAGAGCTGGCCGATGGTCTGCTCTGTCGCAAGCAGGCGGCGGGCACCATACTCGGTGAGCACGACGACGGCCGCGTGCGTGTCGAGGTCCCGCGCGACGATCGGACGTCCGCCGATGAGCCGGCGATGGACCAACTCAAACCACTCCGGGGTAGTCCCCACGACACGCAATTCGAGGGATCGCTCGTGCAGGCGGCCCTCTTTGCGCACGAGCTTGACCGGGGCGGTCTTTTCGACGGCGGGGAAGGCTTCGCGTATCCGCTGTTCATCGTCGTAGAGGAGTCCGTACACGCTCATGAAACTGCGCGTCGTGGAAATCTCCTGGTCTTCCACCGGTTTCTGGGCACTGATAATGATGTTGGTGCTGCCGAGTTTCTGTATCTGTTCCAAGGCGTCTTTGCTGGCGCCTTCGCCAATCGACAACATCGCGATGACGCTGGCCACACCGAAGACCATTCCGAGCATCGTGAGCAGCGAGCGCAGCTTGTGCAATAGGAGGTTCTTGATGCCGAGCTGGACATTCCGCATGACCCGGAGTTGCCGCATCACGAACGCTCCTCGACGCGGTCGATCACGCCATCAAGCATGTGGATGCGGCGTTGGGCGTAAGCGGCGATGTCGGGTTCGTGCGTGACCATGACGATGGTCTTGCCTTGCGCGTTGAGGTCCACGAGCAGCTCCATCACCTGCTTTCCGGTCGCGGAGTCGAGATTTCCGGTGGGCTCGTCCGCAAGAATGAGCTGCGGGTCATTGGCCAGGGCGCGGGCAACGGCCACACGCTGTTGCTGTCCCCCGGACAGCTCCGCGGGCCGGTGATTGACGCGATTGCCCAACCCAACGCGCCCGGCAAGTTCCGTGGCCAGCCTGGCGCATTCAATGGCCTCGTATCCCAGGTAAAAGAGCGGCAGTTCGATGTTCTCGCGAACGGTAAGTTGAGGAATGAGGTTGAAACTCTGGAAGATGAATCCGAGGTACTTCAGCCGCAGTTCGCTCAGGCGATCGTCGTTCAGCGTGCTGATGTCCTGTCCCGCGAGGGTGTACTGGCCAGACGTGGGCCTGTCAAGACAACCCAGCAAGTTGAGCATGGTGCTCTTACCGGAACCACTGGGGCCCATGATGGCGCAGAATACGCCGGGCTCCACATTCAACGATACTCCTGCGAGCGCGTGCACCTCCTCGCCACCCATGAGGTAGGTTTTGCGGACTTCATCCAGCAGGACAATAGGTTCCGGGTTGGTACTGACCATGCTATTCCGGCCTGGGCTGTCCTTCCCGGTCGGAGCCACCCCTCTGCCGCTGCTGCATGCGCTCTTCCATGCGCTGGCGTTCTTCGGGGGTCATGTTCTGGAGGCGTTCTTCCCACTGTTTTCGCATCTGCTCGCGCTCTTCCGGTGTGGCGTTCTGGAAACGCGAGCGCATGCCGCCCCTATCGGATCCTCCGGGGCCTTCACCCTGCGGCCGTGCGGCGTCCGGAGTTGGAGCGTCGGAGCCGGGTCCTCGCTCTGCCGAAGGCGCGGGTGCGGAAGGCGCCGGCGTGGTGTCGGGAGAAGCGGCTGGTTCGCCTGCGGGAGCGCTGGCGCCTGTCCCGGCGCCTGCTGTGCCCTCTGCGCGAGGCAGAGATGTCCTCTGCTCCATTTCGTCAGCAGCGAGCGGCGGAGCAAGCAGAACCAGCTCTCCCGGCTTCAATCCACTCTCGATTTGGACCATGCGGTTGTTGTCGAGTCCGAGGGCCACGGCGCGCCGCTCAACCTTGGAGTTTTTCAGAACGTAGGCTGTGGGGGTTCCGCTTTCGCGCACGACGGACTGCACCGGGACGTACAGGGCGTTGTCGAATTCCTTAACCAGGATCTCGCCGCGACAACTCATGCCGGTGCGCAGGCCGTCGGTGGCGCCCGTGATCTTGATATCCGTGTTGTACACCTTGAGATCGGGATTCATCCACACACTCTGCGCGTCGGGCAGGGGAGCAATCGTCTCCACGCGTCCCTCATAGACGTGTCCGGGCAGCGCTTCCACAGCCAGCGTGACGGGGAGATCGGGCCGCACTTTGGCCAAGCTGGACTCGTGCACCTTGACCTCGGCCTTGTAGGCGTCCGTCGTGGGCAGGTAGATGATCTCCTGGCGCTCGCGAACGGTCTGTCCCTCGGCGAGCGGTTCCTGATTGCCACGGAAGCTGCCCTGGCCCGTGGTCGCGTACACGACCAGGCCGGCGCTGGGCGCGTACAGTTTGGTCTTCTCAAGTTGCTCCTTTACCTTGTCGAGCTTGGATTGCTCCCGCTTGTGCTCCAGTTCCTTGGCTTTGAGATCCGCCTCGGCCTGAACCACGTCGGCGGAGGCCTTTCGCTTAACGCGTTCGAGCGCCATGCGGGCCTGATCTTCGTCGCTCTCCAACTGGGCGAGCTGGCGCTTGTACTCGAAGTCATGCAGGAGCTTCTGCTGCTCTTCGGCTATCTGCAGGTCGAGTTCCGACTTCAGCGCGCTCTGCTCGTCCGCGTCAAGGTCCATGGATGTAATGAAGTTGCGTTCCGCCAAGCGCCGCGAACCCTCCACCTTTTCCTGGGCACGCTTCATGTCACCGCGCGCGAGCGTGACTTTGGACTCGGCTTGCCGGGCCTGAAGCGGGAAATCGCCATCGAGGAACTTCTGCCGGTCTTCCTGAGCGAAGCGGTACGCCAGTTCCGCTTTGTCCACGTCGCTCTGGGCCTGATTCTTCACCACTTCGAATGATTCACGGGCGTTGACAAAGCTCGCTTCCGCGTTCTGGGTGCGAATCTCCTGATCGACGAGACCATCTTGTAGCTTGCTGGCGTCCAGTTCGACGAGGAGATCGCCCTCCTTGACTTGGCTGCCCTCTGGAATGATGTAGAGGATGGTCGTCTGGCCTTCCACCTCGTTCGTGATGACTTCCTGGTCGAGCGCCTTGATGGTGCCTGTCACGCTCACGCTAATGGTCAGCGGCCCGCTTTGGACTTCAAAGAAGGGACGGGATTCGTCGGGCGAACTGACCATGGCGCGCGTCGCCGTGGTGATGAGCGTCAGTGTCACGGCGAGGAAGACTGCGCCCGCGGCAATCCATTTCCACCGGGGACGAAGTGAAGACAGGAGAGACATCTTGCGCACCTTTCGTTGGGGCTCCGTAGCCTCGCTCACGACATCGGATAGTAGTACAAAACACTCGGCCAATTGAAACGGACGCTGGGAACACCGGTGCAGCGCACGCGCAAGCGTGCGCCGCGCTGGTGCTCGCCGAGTTCAGTGTCACGCTGGGTCAATGGGCCATGGGCCCGCGCGCAATTACTCCGCAGGCTTGGGCGCCGGAGCGGGCGCGCCGGGTGCCGGAGCGCCGGGAGCCGGTACACCGCCGGGAAGCCGTGGTTGGCGTCCGCCGCGCATGGCGGTCGCATCCTTCCATTTCGTCATCTGTTCCGCGGACAACACCGCGGCCATGTCGGTATCCAGCTTCTCGCGCAAAGCCTGAGACTTCTCGCGGACGGCTTGAAAATCACCGCCTTCCGTTACGCCCTGCATGAGTTTGTCGGACTCGGCGACGTATCCCGTGACAATGCCCATGGCCTTGCTCATGGAGGCTTCATCCAAGCCCATTCCCATCAGCGTGCCGACCATGTTGTCCCAGCGCCGGTTGAACGAACCAAGCGTTGCGAGGACCTTGGCGGTTTGGTCGGCGTCGAGGAAACCCTTCAATACCTCCCCGAACTTGCCCTTCTCCGCGACACCGAGTTCGCGCATCTTTCCAAAGTCGCGCCGGGCTTCTTGACCTTGGCCCCGCAATGCATCAAAGGCCGCCGAGTAGCTCTCACGGGCGGCTTTGTATGCATCGGACAATTTTGTGCTCAACTCCGGGGTGAGCCCAATACTCTTCGCGACATCGGCCGCCTGCAACGCCCAGATCTTGGCCGCTTCTTCCGGAGAAGGTTGCGCGGGTGGCGCGCCAGCCGGAGGCTGTGCAAATGCGGCTGTGCTGAAGAACGACAGCGTCAAAAGGAATGCCAAGGGGAGTACGATTCTCAGAAATCCGCTCGCTCGTGAATCTCGCATGGGACAACTCTCCTTTCCTGTGCATGCCCAAAAGGGAATGCCGCTATTCTCGAATGGGTGGGAACGCACCTGACCTCCCGGTCTGCCGGGGCTGCCGCGAAATACGGCAACACCCCCTAGTTTAACGCCAATCACGCGTGGAAGTTCCCACCAATTCCCAGGGACGGCGCCAATTCAATACCCGGCTTGGCCAAGTGTGCACGCGTAGGAAATGCAGCTTCACGCGCGGGCAATCGCCAAAACTTCGCAAGTTATTGTATTCACTATATTTGTGGACAACTTGACGGAGTCTCTCATTGAATCGATTTCGGCGGATTCAGGATTTCCAGCCACCCTCGACTTCCTGGAATGCCGTGACCGGCGCATACGGGTCAGGGTAGTCCCCACCCGCATGGCTTCGGCGGCAGGAATCCACAAATGCAGTCAGTTGGGCACGCATCTGAGCGGCATAACCGGGCACGTCAGCCACAATATTCTGCTGTTCAAACGGGTCCGCGAGGATGTCGAAGCACAAGTCTTCTTCGCCGTTGGGCGAGAGGTTTGTGAGGAACTTGTAGCGATTGTCGATCATGCATAAGGTCGGCGAACCAGCCATGAGTTCCTTGTATTCAAGAAAGCGGAAAGGAATCGGACGCGGGCGCACCGCCGTTTCCCCGCGCAGAAGGGGAAGCAGATCGACTCCGTCGATAGGGCGAGCGTCGGGCAGGGTGTAGCCGAGCAGGCTGGCAATTGTGGGCAGGTAGTCGAGCGTGCTGCAAGGCATGGTGTACGTCTGCCCCGGCCGCACGTGGGTTGGCCACTTGATAAGGGCGGGCACGGTGACTCCGCCGCTGAAAAGGCTTCGCTTGCGCCCGCGCAGGCCTCCAGTGGACCCATGAAGGCGCAGCTTCGGGTTGCCGTCCCCTCTTCCTTCAGGACCGTTGTCCGAGCAAAACCAAATCATGGTGTCCTCTTCAGCGCCCAATTTCTTCAGGAGGGTATTCAACCGGCCAACCTGCTCGTCCATGGCCGTGATGCAGCCGTAATAATGTTGCACGTTCTCCGGATAATCACGGTACAGTTCTCGGTACTTTGGGCCGGCGACGACAGGAGCGTGAGGGGTGTGAAACCAGATGACCGCGAGGAAGGGAGCTGGTCCGGCAACCGACGCGCGGATGAACGGTTCGACCCGATCCATGATAACGCGCGCATCGTCACCTTCGAGGTATTCTGAAACGGGTTCACCCTTTTCATTCCAGTAGGCGCCTCGCCACGGGGTGCCCGGCTCGCCCCACTGGTTGTTGCTTTCCGCGGGCGTAAGGCCCGGGTCCCACGTCGGCATCATGGCTTCGCTGGAGAAACAGACGTCGAAGCCGTGCTCCCAGGGAGGCGAGTAGAACTCGGCATATTCCGGTCCCCCGCGGTTGCTGTCCTTCTGCGTGCTTGAAAGCGTGCCGAGATGCCACTTCCCGAAGTGCCCGGTGCGATATCCCTTGTCGCGGCACACCTCGGCGATGGTGATCTCGGGCCGCGGCAGACACCCTTCGTTGGCGTGGGTGATCCCGTAGCGCAGGTAGTGACGTCCTGTGAGGCAGGTGCCGCGCGTAGGCGAGCAGACTGGACCGCCCGTGTAGAAGCGTGTGAAGAGGCCCCCCTCACTGCGGAGCACGTCGAGGTGGGGCGTCCGGATGATTCGGTTGCCGTTGAAGCCGGTGTCACCGTAGCCGAGGTCGTCGCACATGATGAGGATGATATTGGGAGGCCTATTCGCAGCCTGCGTTGCAGGAACGCGAAAACTCCCGCACACCGTGGACACGGCCGCGGCGGAACCCAAGGCCGCGCCGAACAGGAATTCGCGCCGGGACAAATGAGGCATTTCTACACTCCCGAACACTCCGGAACATCGTTTGAAGGGTCTCGCCCCGGCTCCTATGATATGCATAAGGCCATGCCCGAAATCGACCGAACGCAACTATTGCCAAGGAGACTCCGCAGGTGAAGTCAACGTGTCTCCCTTGTTTGGTGATGCTCTTCGTCATAGCTTTGCGTGGCGGAGCGGCCCCCGCTCTAGCTGAATCGCCTGACAATCCGCCCGCGCCACCCGATGGATACGTGGTCGAATATGACGTGCCCTATGGCGACGCGTCGGAGCGTCAGCGACTCGACATCGTTTATCCCGAAGATGCGGCCAAAACCCGCCCGGCCGTAATCCTGATTCACAGCGGAGGCTGGTACACCGGGGGAAAGGGCGGCGAAAGCACGCTCAAACAGATGTACGGTTTCGCGGAGGCAGGTTATGTTGCTCTGTCCATAGGGTATCGCCTCACGGACGAGGCGATCTTCCCCGCCGCTGTGGAAGACTGCAAACTGGCGGTGCGTTGGCTGCGCGCTCACGCGAATCAGTACGGCGTTGATGTGGACCGCGTCGCGGCGATGGGCGCGTCGGCAGGCGGACACCTCGCGGCGATGCTGGCGGTAACGCAGCCGCAGGATGGCCTGGAAGGCAACGGCGGGTACGCCAGTGAATCCAGCGCCGTACAAGCGGCCGTGCCGGTCTGCGCGCCGCTGGATCTGCGTGTGCCTCTCTCGAAAGACCTTGCGCAGACCGACGATCCTCTTGTGGTCCAGTTCCTGGGCGGGCCGCTTGCAGAGAAGGCCGAGGAGGCTCGGCGGGCATCACCCCTGGCGTATGTGCGGCCCGGCCTCCCTCCCATGCTCCTGGTTCACGGGTCCGCGGACAAGCGCGTGAACCTGGAACACACCACGCGCATGGCGGAGGCCCTGCACGAAGCCGCGTGTCCCTATGAAACGATCGTAGTAGAAGGCGGCAAGCACGGAATGGGCATCGCACGGGAAGAACCCGTCTCTTCGCAGATCATCGCGTTCCTCAACCGCTACTTGAGACCGGCAGAATCCGAAGGCAAGGACGTGACGCCCGCCGGGCGTGCCCAGACGTTACGCTGGTGGCAGGATGCGAAGTTCGGGATGTTCATTCACTGGGGTACTGCAAGCCTCAAAGGTGAGGAACTGAGTTGGTCACGCGGGGGCGTGCGCCCCGGTCTGCCTGAATTGCCGCCGGGGACAATCCCCGTAGAAGAGTATGACGGACTGTATCGGCAGTTCAATCCCGCCAAGTTCGACGCGGAGGAGTGGGTGCGAATCGCGAAAGTTGCGGGGATGAAGTATCTCGTCTTTACGACGAAACACCACGACGGCTTCTGCATGTTTGACTCGCAGCTCACGGAATACGACATCGCCGCCACACCTTACGGAAAGGACCTGCTAAAGGACTTGGCGGACGCCTGTCACCGGAACAATCTTGGCCTTGGGCTCTACTATTCCCTGCCGGACTGGCATCATCCCGCATACCTGACTGACCGTCACGAGGACTATGTCGCCTACTTGCACGGCCAGCTTCGCGAGCTGTGCGGCAAATATGGCGCAGTTGACATACTCTGGTTTGACGGCAAGCAGCAGGGGACTGCGGAAACCTGGGGGTCCCCCGCTCTCGTGGGGATGATTCGCGAGTTGCAGCCGCGCATGTTGATCAACGACCGCGTTTGGGGCGACACGGACTTTGATACGCCGGAACAGGTCATCGGGAGGTTTGAGCCAAACCGGCCGTGGGAATCATGCATCACCTTGGGTCAACAGTGGGGTTGGAAACCAGATGATCGCATCAAATCTTGGCGGGAATGCGTGCAGCTTCTGGTCCGTGCCGCGGGAGGCGGCGGGAACCTGCTGCTGAACGTAGGGCCCATGCCGAGTGGTGAGATTGAGGCGCGTCAGGTTGAGGTTCTCACGGAGATTGGAGCATGGCTCGCGCAGTATGGCGAGTCAGTTTATGGGACACGGGGAGGCCCCTACCCTCCCACCTATTGGGGCGCAAGCACACATCAGGGAAACGTAATTTACCTGCACGTATTTGAGGGCTGGGAATCGGCATTGGAACTGCCGGGGCTGGAACGCACGCTCGTGGCTTCGGACGTACTGGGCGGCGGCACCGCGAAGGTCCAGCAGGAGCGGGACAGAATCATTGTGAATGTGCCCGAAGGGTCCCGGCGCCCGCCCGACACCATAATAAAGCTCACCCTGGACGGCGATGCGGCCGGCATCGCACCTAAGCCCACCTACATGGTCATGCCAGACGGCGCAACCGCAACGGGATCAAACGTGCGGAGGGGTGAGGCCAAATTCACGGCCGACAAGGCGGTAGATGATGACCCAATGAGCCGGTGGGCTACCGACGACGGCGTACACTCCGCGTGGATGGAGATCCGGTTGCCGAAGCCGATCACGTTTGACGTCATGATGATCGATGAAGCGTTTGGTCCGCGCGTGGAATCCTTTGCCCTTCAGGCCAGGGAAGATGAGGCATGGAAGACGTTCTACGAGGGCTCCACCATGGGCCGCAATTGGGCAGGCCGTTTCCCACCCGTCACGGCCAGTGAAGTCCGCATCGAGATTGTAAAGGCAAACGACGGCCCCACGTTTCGGGATGTGCTGTTTCACGTGATTCCCGAAAAGTGAGGCCAATTACAAGCGGCCTGGGGCGGACACCGTGTATTGCGGCGGAGATAGGAATCTCGGCGCGCAAAACCTGCGCGAAAGAAGGCATCAGTCCCGAGTCGCGCTGACTGTTCAAAGTGCGGAACCGGGTACGTAGCGAGGCTCGTTGTGAAAGCAAATCAACTGGGCGTCAGCATCCTTGCTGGCATCGTGAAAAGCCGGCAGGGATGCCGGCGCTCCTGGCCGGTCCGCCCGCCTTCGTGGTGTGCTTTGTGTTGGTCCAGACTTGGCAACGCGGAAGGCCCGTGCGATTCGAGTCAGTCCCTTTCAAGCGCCGGAACTCACCACGTCTTTTGGAAGGGGTCTCCCACGCTGGCACGCTTGCCGGTAGTTTCCTTGCGCCACTTGGAATCCGAAAGATCCTCGAAATTCTTGATGGTGAGGCAGCTCGCGTGCTGGGCGATGGCCTCGAAGATGCGGTGCGCGATCAGCAGGTTGCCCACGCGGTTTGCGTGGACGCCATCGGGATCGATGACCCAATCCGCGCCGCCTTCGGCGGACCAGACGTCGGCCACGATACAATCGAACTCCGCCGCGAGGCCGCGGATGCACTCGTTGTACTGCTGGGTGATTTCGACGCTCCCTTTGTCATAGGGAGGGTAGCTCTTCCATCCCGTCATGTAATAGACGGTGGTCAGCACGATAACCGGGTCGCACGCGGCCTTGACGTCACGGATGATCGTGGCCATGTCTTCGCGAAAATCGGCGATGGGCATGCCCGCGCGCATGTCATTCAGACCGTAGCACAGGAGGAACAGATCGGGCTTCTTGGCGATAACGTCGTCCTTGTAGCGTTCCATGGCACTCGGTTTACGCGAGTCCGCATATCCCGGGCTGCGCGTCGAGATGGCGTTGGCCCCAATACCTTTGTTGTAGTACTCGATGGGTGCGCCCTGGCAAAGCCCGATGAGACCGGCCACGATGTCCGCGTAGCGCTGGGTGGAACTGACGAGCCAGGGGCCGCCTTCTACGGTGCTCTCCCCGAGGATGACCATGCGCTGGAAGGGTTCTTTCCGGTAATCCTTGGGCTTTACGAACACGGGTTGAGTAGACTCCTGTGCTGTTGTCGCAGCCGCCGCGCCTTGGGGCGGCTCCGCGGGCGCTGCCGAAGACTCGGCGGCCACCGCTGCGGCAGATGTCGCGAGGAGAACAGACACGGCAATTGCGTAACGAACCAGATTCATGTAACCCCCTTATCACAGGCGCCTCAATGCCGCCCGTACCGAATCCTAGTGGTAGATTCTATGCGGCGCAGGGTATGAGATCAATTGGCACCTGCCGGAAGGCTATCCTATATTGACCGGGCGCAGCCGAAAGAGTACAACACTGGCGCGTGTGGCGGGGCGGCGATTGCGCTGTCGCGCTGCGTCGGCGGCCCATGCCTGCTCGTTCATTCTGAACCGGGCATGGCGACGGACCTGACGCAGCACAAAGTGAAATAGCAATGCCACCCCGAACGCCAGACGCACCGGACAGAGCGCGCGTGAACCGAGGATTCCGGGCAAGACCATATGCTGTTCAATTCGTTTGTTTTCGTTGCCTTTCTGGGTGTAGTCCTGCCGCTGTATTACGCCCTATCCCACCGGTGGCAGAACCGCATGTTGCTGGTCGCCAGCTACATCTTCTACGGGTATTGGGACTGGCGGTTTCTGAGTCTGCTTGCCGCATCCTCCTGCGTCGACTACTGCGTGGGGAGATGGATGGAGGCGCTCAGCGACCCACGCCGCAGGCGCGCGTTGATCATGGTGAGCATCTGCGTGAACCTGGGACTGCTGGGGTTCTTCAAGTACTTTGACTTCTTTGTCGAATCCACGGCGGACTTGCTCGCGAGCATGGGGCTGAACGTGAACATGCCCCTGCTCCACGTCGTGCTGCCGGTGGGTATTTCGTTCTATACGTTTCAGTCGCTTGCTTACACGATCGACGTGTATCGAGGTACGCAGAAGGCCGCAAGAAACTTCTTTGACTTCCTCCTCTACGTGTCCTATTTCCCGCAACTCGTGGCGGGACCCATCGAGCGCGCCTCGCACTTGCTGCCTCAGATCGAGCGGCCTCGCCGCGTGGATCAGACCCAGCTCGCCTCGGGAGCGCAGCTCATGCTTTGGGGCTACGTGAAGAAAGTCGTCGTGGCGGATGGCCTCGCGCCCTATGTAGACGCGTGTTTCAGCGATTACGGCAACCTGAGCGCGGGCGCCTTGCTGCTGGGAGTCTACGCATTCGCATTCCAGATCTACGCTGATTTTTCGGGCTACAGCGATATCGCGCGCGGGGTCAGCCGGATCATGGGCATCGAACTCATGGAGAACTTCCGCCAACCCTATTGGTCGCGCAACATCACTGAGTTTTGGCGACGCTGGCACATCTCGCTCTCCACCTACTTACGCGACTACCTCTATGTCCCTCTCGGCGGCAACCGCAAAGGACTCCGCCGGCAATATATCAACCTCGCGCTCACCATGTTGTTGGGGGGCTTGTGGCACGGGGCCGCCTGGACTTTCGTCGTGTGGGGAGGCCTCCATGGAATCTACCTGGCGGTCCACAAGGCCTGGACCCGCGGGCGCAAGATCACCGCGGAAGGCCCTCCCGGGAGTCTGCGCGAATGGGTCGTCTATGGCCTCAAATGTGTTGCGACCTTCCACCTGGTCTGTCTGGCCTGGGTGTTCTTCCGGGGTGAGTCCGAAATGCAGGTGGAAGGGTATCTCATCGGCATGATGGGCCTGTTCACGAGTTGGGACTTCTCGATAGCACCGGCTATTCACGGCTTGCCTCAGGCGCTGATCGTGCTCGCAGGGATAACCGCGATTATCGACGGCGCCAGTTGGTATCGCAGGCGCGAAACGCCGTTCGACTACGCCACACCGGCCTGGATTCGTACAGCCGGGTATGCCGTGGCACTGCTGCTCTTGGCGTATGTGAGGGAGAACTCCGGTGAAACCTTCATCTATTTTCAGTTTTGACACGCTTCAGGTGCGTCCTCGACTCACAGGCCCGGCTTGGGCGGCTCTCGGCATCTTCGTGGCTGTGCGGCTGGCATTGCTCGTGCGCCCGGACGCCTTCCTGACTGTGGCGGACTTGGAGACGCAATATCAGTACCTGACCGTCGAGGGCAAGCATCGCCTCGCGGAGAATCGTTCGCCGGAGATCATCATCGCGGGAACGTCCCGGCTCAGCGCGTTGTCCACGGAGTGCCTGGCGGAACGGTTGGGATGTCCGCCGGAATCTATTGAGAACTACTCGCGCGCGGGGAACTCCTATTGGCGAATTCTCGCCTTCCTGCGACGCAATCCTGAAGCCATGAAGAACCTGCGACTGCTCATCATCGATCTGCTCCCTTTTCAGATGTACCAGGGGCCCATCTTGTCGGAGACGGACCCGCTGTTCCTCGCGCTGGCCGAACCGGACGAATGGAACCGCATTGCGTCACCATGGAACAGGGCCGTGGCCATGGCGGATCGGGTGGTGCCTTACGTTTCAGAACGCCGCCGCGTGATTGGTTGGTGGGACGCGTTCGGGCGCCTGTCCATGGACGAACGCCAGCAGTACCAGGCGGCTCTCGACACAGTACTGCCGGCAAGTCAGCGAGGCGGAAATCCGGAAACAGCGGCCTCGACGCCAGATGAAGAACGGATGAGTGCATACGCGCCCGGCGACGCCCCTTCTCAAGTGCAGCAGGCTGCCTTGTCCGAGCTGCGAGCCTTTCTGCCCAAAGAAACCCGGCTTGCGCTGGTCTGGTTGCCGGTCCGAGACGATTTCGTCGAATCTCTCTCAAAACCGGATAGCGGCTATGCGGAACTCAGAACGCTTGTGAAAACCAAGGCCCCTCAGGCTGAACTCATCTGGGTCGAGCATGGGTCGGACTGGGGAATGACACAGGCCGATTTCGTGGATGTCGTTCATTTCACGCCGGAGGGATTCGACAAGGTCTGTGCCGGCATGGGCGCGGCTCTGGCTCCTCTGGATCAACCGGGCCCAATCGAGGCACAATCGCAGGACGGTTCCGCAATCCCTTGAATGGCTGTCCGCACGGCCTGTTTCAGGTTATCCAACGTTCGCAGTTCAGCCGGAAGGTAGACACTCATGCAAATCTCTCACAGAACGCGATTCCACACGCGCGCAGCCATCGCTCTCCTCGCAACCGCGCTGTGCTTGGCACATGCGATTGCGGCGCCTCCGCAGCTCCCCGAGGGGAAGTTGCCCTATGTTGAGCGCCCATGGACGAATGACGCGGACAAGTTCAGTTTTGCGATTCTCGGCGACAAGACGAGCGGGGGCGAAGGGAAGTGGCCCATTTACGATCACGCGGTGAATGCCATCAATCTGCTTGACCCGGATTTCGTGATCACCGTCGGTGATCAAATTCCTGGACACATGGAGGAACGCACCCAGTGGGACACGGAGTGGGCCGAATACATGGAGCATGCGAGAAGGCTCGAGGTCCCGCTGTTTCTTGCGCCGGGAAATCACGATATCGCGAACGTGGAGTGTTATGAATACTGGAAACAGGACTTCGGGCGCACGTACTACTCGTTTGACTACAAGGGCTGCCACTTTCTTGTGCTCAACACGGAAGAGGAGCGTTTCGATGGACGCGGACCCGTTTGGGAGGCCATGATGACATTTGCCGAGGCAGACCTCGCCTCGCATGCGCAAAGCCGGCACACGTTTCTCTTCTTTCATAAACCCATGTGGGACGATCCGCGGTTCCTGGATGATTGGGCACGCCTCGAACGCGCACTGGGGGAACGGCGCTACACGGCGGTCGCAGGCCACGAGCACTACCTCATGACAGAGCGTGACGGTGAGAACCTGCGCGTGGTCCAGAGCGCAACGGGAGGAGGTATCCACCTCAGTGACGTGAAGGAATACGGGTGCTTCCACAGCTTCGGCTTCGTGACGGTGGACGGCACAGACACGCACTATGCCGTAGTCGAGCCTGAGAGCGGTATCTGGCCGGTGGAGATCGCGCCCACGTCGTTTCGCCGCGCCGTGGTCTTTGAGATGGTCACGCTGGATGCGGAGATGCCAGAAAATATGGGAGCCGACACGGCAGGCGTCCGCGCCGTGGTGCAATTGCAGAACGTTCTCAAGGAGCCGGTTACTCTTGCGGTCTCGATAGCTCCACTCGGCGAAAGTGGTTGGCGACCCATCATCGAGGCCGGTTCATCCTGGAGCCTGCAAGGAGACGCCGTAACGGTGGAGAAGACGCTCGCGCCGGGAGAACGGGCGAGCGTTCCGCTGGATCTTCAGGTGCCCGCTGAAAGATTGCCGTATCCGCCTGCCGCGAGTTGGACCGTGAAGTACAAAGGTGAGACGTTACACGCGGAAGGCCGGCCGATGGAAAAGGCGGAGGTAGTACCCATCTACCCGGCACGCGTGATGCGGGAGGTTCCGGCCTGGCAAGTGATTGGTCCCTTCAAGATTGGGCCGATCGACACCGCGCAACTTCCGCAGAATCCAGAGAAGGCCAATCCTTACTTCGTGAAACAGCTCGGTCCCGAATCCGGCTACGAAGAGGGTCGCGTCTACGATGAAGGCCGCGCGTGGCAATCGTGCGCACCTCAACGAAACGGATTACTCAACTTTAATGGGCTGATGGGAACTCTGGACCTGGCTGCCGCCTTCGCCTCCTTCAAGGTGCAAAGCCCGGCAGACCAAGTCGTGTTCGCCGATGTGTACGCGGACAACTTCGCGCAGGTGTATGTGAACGGCGCGGTGTCTGAGGGGGGACAGACCTTCGGGGCGCCCGGTGGCTACGTCCACGCGCCCATCCATCTGCGCGCGGGCTGGAACTCGGTGGTTGTAAAGGTCGTCAACAACCGGGGAGACTGGTTTCTGCGCTTCCTCATCGCGGACCCGCAGGGCAATCTGCGTTTTGAATAGACGTGGAGCGGTGTGCGGTAATGATGCCATGAGGGTCTTGCGCGCGCTTTTAACAGAGGGGGTCACCGCCCATGCATCTGCCAGTCCTGTGCCTGATACTTCCCCTGCTCGCAGCGGCGGACCTACCTAGTCCCTTGCCGGCGGACCATCCCCTCCGGCGCGCCCCGGTGTTGGAGCCCATCCCCGAAGGGTTGCCGAAGGCGCAATTCCTTGCATCGCCTGAAGTGCGTACGCTCCTTGGATACACGCGGAGGGCCATTCACCTGCCGGATGGGGACACGATGGTTCTCTTCTCATACAGCCAGTCGGCCGAGGCCAACTGGATGTTTCTGATTAAGGCAAGCGACATGTCGGTGGAGCGGTTCGCCATACCCAACAACGACATTGCCTCGCACTCTTCCGCCTTGGGAACCGACGGTAATATCTACACCATGCCCTATGCGACTTCGCGTGCCTATCGATTCGAGGTCGCAACCCGGACGTTTTCTCCCATTCCAAACGAACTCCCCGCTGAAGAGTACACCTGGGAGGCTTGGGGCGGGTCCAATGGCCGCATTTACTTCGGCACGTGGCCTAACGCCTATTTCGGTGAGTATGACCTCGCCTCGGGCAAATGGGAACTCTGGAAGCAAGTGGCACCCGATACGAAGTACGTGACCAATTTCAGCGAAACTCCCGAGGGCCGAATCCGCTTTCGTGCGTGGGGCCCGGCGCAAATTTGGCATGAGTTCGACCCTGTGTCACGCGCATTCGCAATCGTGGAGGCACCATCCTTCGCACCCACTGGTCCCTCGCTTCCGCCTGTGCCAGACTCCACGGATACATTTGAGGAAGCTGTCGAGACTAAGGGAACGCGTTTCGCGATGAGCATGCCCGGGGGCCGCTTCTGGGAGCTTTCTAATGAAGGTAAGCCCGCGCTCATAGCCGATACCGAGGCCCCCGCCGAGCAGAAGTGGTGGTTGAAAGCCACGTACCGTGAAATACTCGGCGTGAGCTATTTCGGAGCGCTATTCCGCTACGACCTGGCAACCGGCACCTTTTCGCGCGGGCAACTCGACAATCGGGCGGCAGGCGGCAACAGCATCATGTTTCTCGAGAGCATCACGCCGAACTGCGTGATCGGCGCCAATTACAGCCAACAGAATCTCTTCGCCGTCGACCCCGTCACAAGGGCTGTGCGCGAACCCAAGACGGTGATCGCGCGCGTTTCCGGCGAACCGTTCACCGCGGTCGGCGTGAATGGGATAGCGTTCATTGGCGTGTATGTGTATTCCCTCATCATGGCATACGATCCCGCGCTGGATTTTGCATACAACGTTAATCCCCGGGAGATTGCCGAGCTGCAGACTCAATACAAGCAGACCCGCCCACGCGCGTCGGTCACGGACGGGCGTTTCGCCTACATGACCTCCGACGGCGACTACAATGTACTGGGCGGCGCGCTGACTGTCATTGATCCCGAGACGATGTCGTGCGACGTCTACCATCAGATCATTCCGGATCAAAATCTCACGACGCTCGCGTATGACTCAGGCTCACGGCTGGTCTGGGGCGGCACCGATCGGTGGGGACAGATGCACAGCCATCCCCCCACACAGGAAAGCTCGTGCGTGTACGCGTTCAATCCGGAATCCCGGAAAGTCGAAACGCAATTCGTGATATGGCCGGGATCGGATGTTTCGCTCGTGCTCGGTGTCTCCGCCGACGGGGTACTCGTCGTAGCAAGCGGAGATCGGCTTGCCCTCGTGGATACCCGCGCGCGAGAGGTACTCTACGAGGGTTTTTCTCCCTACGGCACCATGTATGAGGCCATTCCCTCAAAAGTGCGTAACGGAAATGACGGCAATTCGTATTGTCTAGTCGACGGCACATTCTGCCGGTGGGACTTCAAGGAAAACATGTTGACACCACTCGCCTCCGCGCCCGGGTGCCGGCTGCTCACAGAACCCCAACCAGGACTCTGGGTCTTCGGGGATACCAAGGCGCTGTACTCCTTTAGATTTGCCGAGCATTCGTAGAGACCTTTGTGCGTGTCCCTACGTGACGTGATACACTCCTGCGCGTCCATGGGCATTTAGAACAGGGCGGGATATGTCGGATTCTCAAATCAAGTCAGTGTTGCACGTGCGCTATGACTGGCTGGACCAGGCGCGCGGTTTCGTGGTGCTTCTTTTGATTGTTTCCATGCCGACTTCGGAATACGCCGGCGATCTGCTGACGGGCGACCCTGTGCTGGGGCCGCCGATGCTAAACCACGGGTATGAATACTTCGATGGCGACCCCGCCATCACCACCTTTATCGATTCCGGACAGGCCCTCTTCCTGATGATCATGGGCTTCGTGGGTTACACGGCGTTCACAAGCAGGCTGCGCAAGCGGGGCAAGGGTGCGGCCTTCTGGTACTGCGCGAGGCGCGTGGGTGTTCTGTATGCCTTGGCCTCAATCGACTGCATCCTGCTGGAACTCGCCTCATCGGGCAAGCCCAAGTGGGCCGATTTCTTCTACAATGGAACCTTCGCGATGATTGCACTGGGAACGCTCTGTGCCTTCCTCAGTATCGTATTGATTCCAAATGCCGATCGCAGAATGGCGCTCAGCGTGGGCCTGATCATGCTGCACTCCCTGCTGTATGCCTTTCCGCTCTTCGATCACCACACGTGGTACGACAACATCCTCACACTTCCGAAGTTCCCCTTTGGAACCCTGGGTATGTGCGCCATGTCCATCGCGGGGAGCAGCTTCGGCCAGTGGCACGCCATGGACCCGGGCGATCCGCGTGCGGGATTCCGCAGACGCATCGTGCCGGTGTCCACAGCGGCCTTTGTGGCCGCATACTGCATGGACTGGGTTCAGCCCGCGCAGCACCACGACTCAAACGCGGCCATGCTCCTTCAGGCGATGTACATCGGTGGCTTCATGCTGATGATTTTCTTCGCATTCGGCGAAGTGGGTTTCCACTTTCCGCTTCTGAGTAGTCTTGGGAGGAACCTGCTATTGATGTTCGCGCTGGGCGGCATATTCATCGGGATCTACTTGGACTGCTTCCCGAAGGAGTTTCTCCTCCAGTCGCCCTATCTCGCGCTGTTGCTGGGAGGCCTCGCGCCGATCGTGATGTTGTCCTGCATTGCCGTGTTCCTCGACCGGCGCGGTATCATGGTGCGCGCATGATGACCGAGGGACGTATGCGATGGCCCTACTTGCTCGCGGGCCTCGGGGTTGCGGCTGTCTATCTTGTGCTGTTGCATGTTGGAGAAGACCGGCAGCGTGAAGCGGAAGAACATGCAAGGCAGGGCCACCTCGCGGCCAGCTACGCGCAACTCGGCAAGGCGTATGCCCTCTACCACGAGGGTCAGTGGCCTTCACTCGACACAAGGGGCCGGCACTTTGCCTATGACTCGGGGATCGTGCCTCAGGGATATGCGATCAAACAGGAGCTGGAGAAGGACCACACGCCACAGGCCGTCCTATTCGGAAAGCTGGGCCGGCACGCCGCGCTTTCGCTCGTCCCTCTGGTGGACTTCCGCAACTACTTCTATCTCGGTTACGCTGTCACGACGGAGGAAGAAGGCCTCGCGCTGGCCAAGGCGCTGCGCTCAGGTGTCGCGCTCGATGATAGAGTCGAGGTTGCGCAAGGTTCCGGAACGTCAGGCTCGTCCACGCTGTACCGCTTGCACGACGACATCGTCAAGACCCTGGTACTGGATGGAGTGCTTGCGCGCGAGGATCCCTCTTTTCCAGCCCGCACTCCCGTTCTTGTTGAACGGCCCAGGGACGGATTTGCATGGGTTGTTTACCTTGACATGCACGTCGAGCGCCTATCGTATCCGGGCCCGTTCCCAGTCACGCAGTCATTCGTCGAGGCGCTTGAGGCTGGAGCCCCATAGCCGGGGCGGTTGCGCGCGCAACTCATTCCTGCGAATATGGCGTGGTTGGTGACTGCCATTGGACCGTTTTGAGGGGGACACTCCATGATCAGCTTTCTCTTTATCGGCGTTTGTGCATGCGTCTCTGCACCCGAGGTGATCTGGGTGGACGGATACGATGCGTCTCAGGACCGCGTGTCTCTTCCCACCAGTGGTGAATATGGGGTGTGGATCTGGGAACGCGATGATGCGTCAGTCTCGTTTGCGCTGGGTGACAAGGAGTTTGCGAGCGATCAGGTGGACAAGCCCAAGGGGAGATACGCATGGCGAAAGGCAGGATCTGCAACGTTCGCGCAAGGGTCACTGAATGTAAAACTGCCCCCGGGTTTGGCCGCCATAGTGCTTTCCACCAATCCTGACTACAATCCGGCCGCCGCTATGCAGCACATTCGATCTACAGACAGGCCGGAACCCGTGCAGGACCGCCGGAACACCGTCTGCCGCGACCCCTATACGTATTTCACCCTGCCAACGTTTCAGAGCCGTGCGGCATGGGAAACGCATGCGGCGCGACTGAAACGGCATCTGCTCGTCTCGAGCGGACTGTATCCACTGCCGGAACGCACCCCGTTGAACAGCCGGGTGTTCGACGCGATCTCGCATGACGATTACATCGTGGAGAAGGTCACCTTCGAGTCCCGTCCCGGCTTCTTGGTAACAGGCAACCTGTATCGTCCCATTGGCGACGGGCCGTTTCCTGCCGTGGTGTGTCCGCATGGGCACTGGGAAGCCGGCCGCCTCGAGGACAGCGAACGCGCAAGCGTGCCGGCGCGCTGCATTACTTTCGCGCGCATGGGCATGGTCGCATTCAGCTACGACATGATTGGCTTTCTGGACAGCAAGCAGCTCCCCCATGACATTCTGGAACCTGTGGGTAAGCTTTGGGGCATTCACGGATTTGGGCTGCAATTGTGGAATAGCATGCGGGCGGTAGACTTCGTCGAAGCGCTGCCCTACGTTGACAAGACGCGGATCGGCTGCACGGGCGCGTCGGGTGGCGGGACACAGACCTTTGCCTTGTACGGTGTCGATGACCGTATTCGCGCCGCAGCCCCCGTCAACATGATTTCGTGCTCCATGCAAGGCGACTGCACGTGCGAGAGCCCGCCGCTCATCCGGATGGATGGTGCGTCGAGCATCGACCTGGGAGCAATGATGGCGCCCAAACCGCTACTCATGGTCAGCGCGACCGGCGACTGGACCGCCGAAACGCCGCGAGTCGAATACCCGGCGATCCGCGGCGTATATGCGCTGTATGGGGCCGAGGACAGGCTCGAAAGCGTGCAGTTCGATGCGGATCACAACTACAACAAGGCGAGCCGGGAGGCCGTGTATCGCTTTTTCGCCAAGCGCCTGCTCAATGAGGGCGAGCGTTACAAGGATTTTGTCGAACCGGAGTATCATGCCGATCCGCCCGATTCCGTTCGTATCTACCCTGGCGACGCTGTCCCGGAGGGGTATCCGACGGGGGATGAATTGCTGCAGCAAATCAAGGAGGCCAACCGCGCCAAGATTGAGGCCGCATTTCCCAAGGATACCGCGGGCGCCGAGGCGTTCCGGGTGAAGTATGCCCCGGCGTTCGCCGATGTGTTTGACGCCAAAATCCCTGACGCCGGCTCTCTGCAAATAGAGCGCGCACGCCGCTACGGATTCAAACGCGAGGCGGGTGTGGTCTCTGAGAGGCTTGTGATTCGGCGCATCGAGGTCGGCGACGGCATCCCGATGATCCTCTATCGGCCAGACGACGCGGAGCAGCGCGATGCGGTGCTGATCGTGGACGGTGACGGCAAGGCGGCGCAGGCAGACCTCGCTGAGGCGAGACCCGGAGAGCTGATTCGCGCGCTGCTTGAAAAAGGCCTGTGTGTTGTGACGATTGACGTATTCGGCCTCGGAGAGCACAACGGTCTCATGGGCCCGCCTGTCCCGCGAGCGGGCGGTCCATTCCTCGACACCTTCGAGCCTACAGACACCGCTTGTCGTGTGCAAGATGTGCTGACCTCGCTGGCCTATCTGCGCGACCGTAGAGATTTCAGCGGAAAGACAGCGTTGATCGGTATCGGTGATGGCGGGCTGTGGTGTTTGTTCGCGGGTGCGCTCGATAAGCAGGTCCAGCGTGTTGCCGTGGACGTGAACCAGTTTCCGAACGAGGATGACGAGGCGTGGGCCGCGCGATTCTACATACCGAGTATCCGCAGTTTGGGTGATGTGTGCACCGCAGCGGTGATGCTCGCGCCACGCCCGGTATTGTTGTGCAACACGGGCAACCTCTTTATGGCGGAACCCGCGCAGGCCGCGTACAAGGCGTCGTGCGGCCATGAAATGGAAGTGCACGGCGAACCGGTGTCAGTGGAAACCCTTGCGGCGTGGTGCCGACAATAGGAATCTCTCCTGCCCAGAAGGAAAGTTGGTTACCAATAGAGAGGGGCGAGGCCCGGGATGAACCCAGAGCCTCGCCCCTATTACTCGTGGACTCTAGTAGCGGCTGCGCGTGCTGCGTTCTTCGCGCGGACGCGCTTCGTTGACGTTGATCGTCCGGCCCTGAAGATCGGTACCGTTCAACTGCGAGATCGCGTTGCGGGCTTCCGACTCATTCGCCATTTCAACGAAGCCGAATCCACGCGAACGCTGCGTGTTCTTGTCTTCGGCAACGCGCGCATCGTCGACACGTCCGTAGCGCTCGAAAGCGGAGCGGAGTTCGTTGTTTCCGGTGTCGTACGACAGATTTCCAACATAGATATTCATTGATTCACCCTTTCTCGAGTGGTTTTGTGGAGAGTGGCCGTCAGCATCGATGGCAACCAGCCCGGGGCGAACATGAAGTCATTACAGAAGACGACAAGGCGAGAGCG
>JADLGB010000131.1 GCA_020849535.1 Candidatus Hydrogenedentota bacterium | reverse complement strand
TCCGCGAGTACATCCGCTTGTTTCGCATAGACAATGAATCGCTGAAGGCCGCGCCGGAGCACGCGTTGATCATGCATCCGGGTCCCATCAACCGCGATGTCGAACTGGCCAGCGAAGTGGCCGACGGTCCGCGCAGTGTGATTCTGGAGCAGGTGTCCAATGGCGTCGCCGTGCGCATGGCGGTCATGCACCTGCTCGTGAACGGCCGCGCGGCTTGAGTCTGCCGAAGCACCGGCGCGTGGTCCCTGGTAGCGAATAAGGAGCATTTCCACTCATGAGTCTCGCCGTGGTCAACGGACACCTGATCGAACCCTCCCAAGGAATATCGGAAGCCTTGGATATTCTGATTGAAGACGGGAAGGTCGCGAAGATCGGCAAGAAGCTCAAGGGCGACAAGACCATCGACGCGTCCGGGCACATCGTCTGCCCCGGTCTGGTAGACATTCACGTGCATTTCCGCGAACCGGGTTTCGAGTCCAAGGAGACCATTGCCTCCGGTAGCCGCGCCGCGGCGCACGGCGGATTCACCTCCGTGGTCACCATGGCCAACACGCGCCCCGTCATCGATAATGCGGGCATGGTGGAATTCGTGAACCGCCGGGCGCGCGAAACCGCGTGCATCAAGGTATGGCCCGCCGCCTGCGCCACGAAGGGAATGGAAGGCGTCGAGATGACGGAGATGGCCGAATTGAAGGCGGTGGGCGCGGTCGCGGTCACCGACGACGGCCGCGATATCCAGAGCAGTTGGGTTATGCGGCGCGTGCTCGAGTATGCGGGCATGTGCGGTCTCGTCTACATGGCGCATTGCGAAGATGCCACCCTCATGGACGGCGGCGCCATGAACGAAGGCTACAACGCCACGCGCCTCGGCATTCCAGGCTGCCCCAAGACCATGGAAGAGATCATGATCGATCGCAACATCCGGCTCGCGGCGCTGACCGGTGCGAAGATCCATATCCAGCATGTGACCAGCGCGGAAGGCGTAGACATTATCCGCCGCGCGAAGGCGAAGGGCGTCCGCGTGACTTGCGAGACGGCGCCCCACTACTGGACCCTCACGGATGACGCGGTGGAAGGTTTCGGCACGAATGCGAAGATGAACCCGCCGCTGCGCGAGGCGGTGGATGTGGCCGCGATCAAGGCGGGCATCGTGGACGGCACCATCGATTGCATCGCCACGGACCACGCGCCGCACACGCCAACCGAGAAGGAAGTCGAATTTCAGTACGCTCCCTTTGGCATCCTTGGGTTGGAGACATCGCTTGCCCTGACGATTACGGGGCTCGTCGAGACGGGGATCATTTCGATCGAGAAGGCCATAGCCCTGATGACCTCCGCGCCCGCGGGGATTCTCGGCTTGGAAGCCGGCACATTGCGCGAAGGCGGCCCCGCGGATATCACCGTGTTCAATCCGAAGGCGGAATGGACTGTCGATCCCACGGCGTTCTACTCGCTGAGCCGGAACACGCCCTTCACCGGTATGAAGCTGCGCGGCGTCGTGAAGGCCACCATTTGCGACGGTAAGGTCGTGTACTCGGCCTGACGTCCGGGCGGGACACACCGCGCCACCGTCAATACCACGGTGAGAAGATGAGTCTCCAGGCTAATTTCCAGTATGAACACCGTATGGGAACCATCTATGGATGGTTCTCGCCGCGAGGATTGCAACACCTCCATCTGCCCCACGCGGAAACGGGCGCCGTTCGGCGCAGTGTTTTGCACTCCTCGGCGAACGATTCCAGGGTCTGGGCCTTACACGCGTCGCTGGAACGCTACTTCGCCGGGTTGAAGGAAACCTTCGAGGCGATTCCGATCGATATCGAGTCGGCCACGGAGTTCCAGCGTGAGGTATGGTTGGCCGCGCGCAGCGTTGCCTGGGGCAGCACGAGCACTTACGGCGCATTGGCCGAGCGCATGGGGAAGGGCAAAGGCAGCGCGCGCGCCGTGGGCCACGCGCTCGGGCAGAATCCACTGGCTATACTGATTCCCTGCCATCGTTTTCTCGCCGCCGACGGCTCGCTGACCGGCTACGCCGCCGGCCTGGAATGGAAACGCGAACTGTTGCGCGTGGAAGGCGCGCTGCTGGCGTGACGACAGCGTTACAGCGCTGCCCCACGTGGCGACGGAATGCCACTCTGGTACTGCCTCGCTCGTCACGCCCGTGGCGTGACAGCACAGGACTGTCTGTGCCCCAAAGACAAACGAGTTTTTAAGCACTCGCAAGTACCGAATTCTCCTGCCCCACGACGGCGCGAAGTAACCGGAAGACGCATGTTTCCACCCGAGCCTCCGCCGTGGGCGATTTCAGCCCATAAGGGCGAAAGATAATAGCCCAGCGATTCATCGCTGGGGAGCGTGGGCAACAACAGTATGAGTCCCGTCAGGGACGACAGAGCAGGCGAGGTATCATCGGAAGACGGCGTTCAAGGAAAGGCTGGAAGATCTGCATGAGAAGCATGACGTGAATTACGTGGTGCTGGTACTGGTATGGACTCTTTCGCCCCTGCCGGGGCTTGGGAGGTATGGGGTCCTGCGGACCCAGCGATGAATCGCTGGGCTATTATCTGTCGTCCCTATCGGGACTTCTTCACCGGACCCAGACCTTGCGAGAATCGGCAAGAACTCCGAAAACACAGGGGAAACAGCATCCGAGAACCCGATACTCTCATGTTTAGTCCACTTCGGTTCCCAATTCGGTCAAGGGCGTAAAGACCCACCGTGGCGGGTATGTGCCCCGGCCTTCTAATGATCGCCTCGCTGTGCTGTCACGCCACGGGCGTGACGAGCGCGGCAGTACCAGAGTGGGGCCGAGAAGGCCATCAGCTTTGTGGTCCCGCCAAGCCATGGTTCAACTCGTCTTCGTACTCCTGGCACACGAACGAGTCGTTCGGCAGGGCCTCGCTGAGCGGGTCCGCCTGCTCTGCGCAGTAGCCCAGGTGCAAGTGACGGCGCCAGCCTTCGGCGTGGGTGTAGCGCCCGGACATGCGGCCCACGAGCGCGGCCATCTCTTCCATGGTGCGGAGATAGCTGTCGAGTCCCTGGCTCACGTCGAGCCATTCCTTCTGGCTCTTGTGACACGCCAGCGCTTCGCGTTTCACACTCAGGACCGAGGACACATCCACGTACTGTCCGGCCCGGAGAACGCGCCGCAGGGGATCCCGCAGTCCCCAGGGGAGCGCGTGGTAGAGCGTAATCTCATCCGCGATGGGAGCGCGCGGCGGGTCCGTGATGTAATTGACCATCCCCCGGAAGAACGCCGCGGACACCGTGACCCGGCAGGCGATCATGTGGTCTTCCATATAATCTTGCGGCGACTGCACGAGCAGGATGCGGGGCTGGACTTCCCGGATGACGGCGCACACCTTCCGCGGCGCCACGCGATCGTAGTAGAGGTCCAGGTCGTCCACAATCGGCTCGTGGAACGTCGCGCCGAGCATGTGGGCGGCCTCGCGCGCTTCTTCCGTACGCCGCGCGATGACGGTCTCCCGGGTCATGGAGTCCGTGCCCATGGAGCCATTGCAGATGTTCATGTAGTGCAGGTCATACCCCGCCTTTCCCAGCATAAGCAAGGTGCCGCCCATCATCAGTTCGATGTCATCGGGATGGGCCGCGACCGCGAGCGCAACAGGTTTCGCCATGTTCGTGAATTCCTTTCCGTGAGCCTTGACCTGTTTGAAGCCGTGTTGTGCGCGTCTTCGTGAGAGAGGGCGAGGCCGTCATCCAATCGTTGAAGAAGCGCCATTGTGATACACGGGTCCCCGAAGGTGCAAACGCGCACCGGGTTGTGCGGTTCTTCGCGTTGCAGTAGGATCGGGGGCATGTCCGAAGATCTCTTCAAACACGCCGCCGCGGAGCGCCTGCGCAAGGAAGCGCCGCTGGCACGCCGTGTGGCCCCGCGTAAGCTGGACGATCTCGTGGGCCAGGAACACATCCTCGGGCCTGGCAAAATCCTGCGCCGTGCAATCGAGGCGGACCGTATTACGTCGCTGATCCTGTATGGCCCGCCGGGCTGTGGAAAGACCGCGCTGGCGCGTCTTATCGCGATGCGCACGCAGTCGGCGTTCGACAACCTCAACGCGGTGACCTCGGGCGTAAAGGAGTTGCGCGCCTTGATCGACTCGGCGAAGGTGCGCCGCATCCACGACGGCAAGAAAACGATCGTCTTCGTCGACGAAATCCACCGATTCAACAAGGCCCAGCAGGATGCCCTCCTGCCTGATGTCGAGAATGGCAACATCGTGCTAATCGGCGCGACCACGGAGAACCCTTTCTTCTCCGTGGTGTCGCCGCTGCTGTCACGCTCTCAGGTGTTCGAACTGCGCCGGCTCACGGAAGAACACATCGTGCGATTGATGCACCGTGCACTCCAACATCCGGACCGTGGTTGGGACGATCTGAAGGTCGAGACGGATGAGGCCGCTCTGCTCCACATCGCCACCTATGCGGAGGGTGACGCGCGACGCGCGCTCAATGCCCTTGAAATCGCCGTGCTGACAACCCCGCCTGAGGATGGGGTGGTGCACATCACGATCGATGTCGCCCAGGAATCGATTCAGAAGAAGCTGATCCACTACGACGGCACCGGAGACGAGCACTACGATGCCGCATCGGCCTTTATCAAAAGCCTGCGCGGGACCGACCCCGATTCCGCCCTGTATTGGATGGCCCTCATGCTGGAGGCGGGCGAAGACCCGCGGTTTATCGCGCGGCGCATCTGCATCGCGGCGTCTGAAGATGTGGGCAACGCGGATCCGATGGCGATCGTGGTTGCGACATCCGCGTGGCAGGCCTGCGAGTTCATCGGTCTGCCTGAGGCGCAGATCATCCTCGCGCAAGCCGCCACCTACGTGGCTTGCGCGGCGAAGAGCAACGCCGCCGTCGTGGGCATCGGGGAAGCGCGGCGCGATGTGCGCGAAGGCAAGACTGTTGCGGTGCCCAAGCACCTACAGGACGCCCATTATCCGGGTGCGAAACGTCTAGGCCGCGGCGAAGGCTACAAATACGCGCACGATTACGAAGGCGGTCACGTCGCGCAGGACTACGGTATCCCGCGCGGCACCTACTATCATCCCACTGACCGCGGCAAGGAAGCGGAGTTCCGCGAACGGCTCAGGGCCTTCGATGAAGACAGCGAAGATGAGTGAACGCGCCGGACCCTAGCTGCCTGTGGGTTTTCGCAGCAGGTACCGCTTGTATACCAGCGTGCCGGTCCTGAAACCCTCGAAGATCGTCGTTCCCTCGACACCAGCAAACTCCAAGAATTGAGGCTGGCGGCTCACGGGCACGTACTTCAGGATGAACTCCTTCCGCCGTTCGCTGTCGCGTGTGAGGGCTGCGTGGACGTTCGCCGTGACGTCCTCCTCCTCGAGCACCTCCATGCCCGAGCTTCCGAGCTGTTCGCTGAGGATGGGAAGCGCCGGCGCAATCCGGAAGTCGGCAAACGCGAAGAGTCCGCCCGGACGCAGCACCCGCCGCACCCCCGCCAGGAATCGGCCCGGATGGGTATAGCAGTGCGATGATTCAATATTGAGCACAACGTCATAGGTATTGTCTGGAAAGTGCAGGTTCTCGGCGTCGCCGAATTCAAAGCGCAACCCCGGGACCGTGTGATAGCGATTGCAGAACCGCACGCTGCTCTTGACCACGTCCACGGCGGTGACAGACTTGGGAGCCAAGTGGCGCGCCATGTACGCCGCTCCGCCGCCGCGTCCGCATCCGATCTCGAGGACATCCTTGCCCTCGATGTGCGCAAGCAACACGAGGCGGTGGTAAAGCTGAATCGCGCAGCGGTCCTTTTCTTCGTCGGGCGAAAGCTCGGGGACGGGTTCCATCGGATCGAGCGGGACATAGCCGTAGTTCATGAACGTGAATTCGTTGCTTTCCCGATCCAGCTTGTTTACGTACGCATACTGAATCAGCACCATGGGCCTGCGAATCACGCGAAACAGCGCCGAGATGAACTTCTTGCCCAGGCGTTGCTTCCAATTGGGCGACTTGGGATCTGTCATGCGGGAGCCCCCACTTCCCTCGTGTCATCAAGAGAAGTAGCCGCGGCTGCTTCCCGATACTCGTGTACGGTCTTGAAGTAACGTGCCACTTGTTCCTCGGCCCAGTACCCGCACGTCCATGGAGTCGCTCCATACACAAAGCCCACGTGGCCACCACGCTCCGTGAATTGTGGATAGAGATACGCTGACGAAGCTGCCAATTCCCGCGGCAGGGTCTCGGCGGGATTGAAGGGATCGTCCGCGGACGACAACAGCATAGTGGGCACGCGGATGCCGCCCAGGAACTGGCCGCAGCCCTGGGTGCGCCAGTACTCATCGGCTCCTGAGAATCCGTGCAGCACCGCGGTCGCGCAGTCGTCAAATTCGTAGAGGGTGCGGCAGCGTCTTGCCCGTTCAATATCGATGATGCCCGGGTACTGCCGTTCTTTCTCAATGGCCTTGGCAATCAACTTCTTGAGGAAGTGCCGCGCATAGGCGCCGCCGACGGCTTGGTCGATGTGAGGGCCGGAAACCGTGAGGTCGAATGGCGCCGATACCACGGCTGCCGCGTGGATCAATGGCGTGGCCGCATCCCCCAGTTCGCCGAGCCACTTTGCGAGCACGTTGCCGCCAAGCGAAATGCCCACGGCATACAGAGCTCCACGGTCCTCTGCCAATCGTTGCGCGACAAGCGCGAGGTCTGTCGTCTCGCCGGAATGATAGAGGCGGGGCGCGCGGTTCATCTCGCTGCCGCAGCCGCGAAATTCCATCGCCACGCTTGTCCACCCAATCTGCGTGAAGAGGCGATGCAGCCCCCGCACGTACTTCGACTGCGCGCTTCCTTCCAGGCCATGCAGGATGAGTACCACGGGCTGGTCCGGGTTGCCGTCGCGAAAATGGAGGTCGATGAAGTCCTCGTCTGGCGTGTCCCAACGTACTCGCCGGGTCTCGACCTTGAGCGGCCTGCGCACGAGAGTGGCGAACATGGTCTGCGCGTGGCCATTGGACAACCACCACGGGCAACGATAGGGGTGCCCGCTCAACGCGTCCAGAATGACCGCCTTGCGCCGGATCGCCTCGCCATAGTTACTGTCCGTGCAATCGGCCATGCCGTCCCTTGTTTTGTACCGAACCGTTGGTCGCGCCGGGGTTTGTCTCGCGGGCGCGTGCTATCCTACAATGACTGCGGTGGGCATCACCAGCACGCAGGAGCAGGAGGACTGGACATGATTACTTTCTGGGACCCCAACGGGATGCCAGCCGCAAACGTCACCCCCCTCAGTAGCGGTGACAACAGTAGGGAGCGAATCCGGGAACTCGAACACCAGGTGGGCCGCCTGCAGCTCATGAATCAGGCGCTGTGGGAACTGTTGAGGGAACGGCTTCAAATCACCGACGCCGAACTGGAAACGAAGGCGAACGAAGTCGACCTGCGCGATGGCGTTCAGGATGGCCGAATGTCAGACACGGCGTTGCAGTGCCCGAGTTGCGGCCGCGTCTCGTCGTCGAAACACTGGAAGTGCCTGTACTGCGGGCTGGAATTTCAGAAGCCCGTTATGGGATGAAGGGCCGGCGTCAGAGAAGTCTGTCGCTCCATTCGTCCTTCTGAAATCCGAGCAATCCGAATCCATCGCCCAGCACGAAAGGGCGCTTCACAAGATTGCCTTGGGCGGCCAGCAAGGCGATGGCTTCATCCTCATTCATGGCAGACAGGCGATCTTTGAGTCCCAAGTCTTTATAATCCTGGCCGGACGTGTTGAACAGGCGCCGTAGCGCCCCGCCCTGATATTGGAGCATGCGCCGCAGCTCGTCCGGCGAGGGCGGCGTTTCCCGGATAGGAACCACAGTGTACGGAATGCTGTGCTCGTCGAGGAACTTCAACGCGTTCCGGCAGGTTCCGCAGTTCTTGTAAGCGTAGACTGTGAGTTTCATTATAGGCGAAAGTAGCAGCGGGGTCTGGTGTGAGTCAAGATCGGACCTCTCTTGACGCGAAAGCGAGATTGGGGATTGCATGATTACAGAAAAAGATGTACTGGATTCGATGCGTCACATAGTCGATCCGGATTTGGGCCGGGATATTGTGTCCCTTGGATTCATCAAGAATCTGGTCATTGACGGCGGCCGCGTTCGCTTTACGGTCGAACTGACCACGCCGGCCTGTCCGGTCAAGGAGACCTTCCGGCAGCGTTGCACGGAAGCGGTGATGGGCCTGCCTGGTGTGGAATCCGTCGATGTGACGATGGGCGCCATGGAGCGCAAACCGCGGCCGGGCTCGGAGATCAATACGCTGGAATCGGTCGATGCCGTCATCGCGGTGTCTTCGTGCAAGGGAGGCGTGGGCAAGTCGACCGTGGCCGCGCACCTGGCCCGCGCTATGCAACGCGATGGGCTCGCGGTGGGCTTACTGGACGCCGACGTGTACGGGCCCTCGACGCCCACGTTGTTCGGTATCCACCATCCGCACATCACCATGTTCCAAAACAAGATCACCCCGGTGAACCTAGACGGCCTGAAAGTGATGTCGCTGGGCTTTCTGCTGGGCGAATCGCCCGCCGTGTTGCGCGGTCCTATCGTGTCGAACTACATCGCGCAAATTCTGCGCCAGACCGACTGGGGCAAGCTCGACTACCTCATCATCGACATGCCCCCGGGCACCGGCGACATCCAGCTCACCATCGTGCAGCAGGCCGCGCTTGACGGCGCCATCATCGTGACAACGCCTCAGGCGCTGTCCCTCGTGGATGTGGCGCGCGGCATCCTGATGTTCGAGAAGGTCAATGTGCCGGTGCTGGGGGTGGTGGAGAACATGTGCTCGTTCACGTGCGGTGACTGCGGCGCGGTGCACTATCCCTTCGGTCGAAGCCGCAGCTCGCTCCAGGAGCGATTCGGCCTGCCCACGCTCGCGGAACTCCCCATCATGCCCGGCGTGTCGGACCTCTCCAGCAAACACGCGGGCGCGGACATCGCCGGGTTCACACAGATGTCCGACCAGGTGCATCGCGCCATCGGCAAGAGCCGCGTCGGGGCGCAGGAGCGTCCACAGGTCACCGTCGCGGGTAACGCGATCCAAGTACGCTGGAGCGACGGCTACCAAGCCGTGCTTTCGGCGCACGATGTCCGTTGCGCCTGCCCCTGCGCCGTCTGCGTGGATGAGTATACTGGGGCAAAACTACTGGATTCCTCGCAGGTTCCTCTTGAGGTCACCGTCGAGGCCGTTCAGGAGTTGGGGAACTACGCCGTTTCGTTTGCCTGGAGCGACGGACACACCACGGGCATCTACTCCTGGGAGTTCCTGCGTGCGCTCGCTGACCGGGAGGCGGGCGCCGCGTTCTGATCGGCGCCGGCAATGGGGGTATTCGTTGAATAGGTCCTGCGCCGGGAATTTACGGAGTCTGCTGCGAAACGATCACGGCGACTGGATTCCGTTCACGCTGGATGTCGGCGGCGTGCCGGGATTCACCGCGCCCATCCTGGAACGATTCAAACAGGAAACGGGCTCGCACCATCCCGAAGAGTACTTTGATTACGATTTCCGGACGGTTTCGCTGAAGACTCGTTTCGGGGGTGACAACGCTGCATCGCTGCATGGCACAGTGCCGCAAGGAACGACGTTTGACGAGTGGGGCATCGGGCACTGGGCCGGCGGAGCGAGCGGGACCTACGAGAAGACGTTTCCTCCCCTCGCGAACGCGATGACCGCAAAAGACGTGGAGCGCCTACCCGTCCCCGTCATTGAGCAGGGTTCGGCGCGCGAGGCCGCCCAGGCCTATCACGATCGAGGCTATCCCGTCTTCGGCTACGCGGGCAGCGTCTATGAATGGTCCTGGTGGCTGCGCGGCATGGAGAACTTCCTGGTGGACCTCCTCGGCGATGCGCCCATGGCCGAGGCTGTGCTGTTCAAGGTTACGGAGTATACGAAGACGCTCGCGCTCGCATCCGCGGAGGCCGGGATCGACGTGCTGTGTTTCTACGATGATGCGGGAATGCAGACCGGCATGCAGATCGATCCCGATCTGTGGCGGCGCTTCATCAAGCCGCGCTGGCGCGATGTGCTCGACGCCGTGCGCGGCCGGTATCCCGACGCGGCTTTCTTCCTCCACAGTTGCGGGAACATTGAAGCCATAGTGCCGGACATCATCGAGCTGGGCTTCGACATCCTGCATCCCATTCAGCCCGAATGCATGGACTTCAAAACGATTCACCGTCGCTATGGACGCGACATCACGCTCTGCGCGACAATCAGCGCACAGCGGCTCTTTCCTTTCGGGACGCCCGAGGAAATCCGTCAGTGGGTATGCGAGACACGAGAGAATTGCGCGCGGGACAACCGCGCGATCCTCTGCCCATCCAATAGGGTTCAACCGGAAACGCCGTGGGAGAATATCGTAGCTCTCGCGGAAGCGGCACGAGGGCGTGATTGACCGGTGATTTGAAGATTTCTAGAGAAGGGGGGTAGCCATGTGGCGTTTTCGCATGCCAGTCGCATCTTTTCTTCTGATTCTGCTGGTTTCGGCGCTCCGGGCTTTTGGGCAAGCGGATGAGGCCGCGCCGCAGGACTGGCGCGCACTCGTTGGGCCCGAAAAAGCCCCGGACGCGATCGCGCCCATCGAAGCGCCGTTCGACATGCCGCAACTGGCGCGGCCTGCCTTTCCCGATGTGGTCTTCAACATCACTGATTTCGGCGCGGTGGGTGATGGCCTCGCAAATAACCGCCAAGCGATCAACGCGGCGATCGACGCCTGTACCAACGCCGGGGGCGGCACGGTGCTGGTGCCCGCGGGAGAATGGCTCACCGGCGCGATTCAGCTCAAGAGCAACGTCAATCTGCATCTCGCCGAGGGGGCAATCCTTCGCTTCTCCATCGATCCCAAGGATTATCTCCCCACAGTCTTCACCCGCTGGGCGGGATTTGAGTGCATCAACTACTCGCCCCTCATTTACGCGAACAATAGCGAGAACATCGCTATCACAGGCCCCGGAACCATCGACGGTAATGGCGAATCCTGGTGGCCCTGGGCCGAATACCAGGAAGATACGGCCAAGCGCATGTATCGCGAGCAAATCCTCAAGGGGGTGCCTCCGGAGGAGCGCATCTATGGCACGCCGGAGGCCGGTCTTCGCCCGCAGATGATAAGCCCCATCAATTGCCGCAACGTGCTCCTGGAAGGTTTCACGATTGCGAAGCCGGGTCCCTTCTGGACCATCGACCTCGTGTACTGCGACCGCGTCATCGTGCGGAAACTGCGCGTGTTCACCGTGGGCGGACCCAACACGGACGGCATCAACGTGGACTCCTGCCGAAACGTGTTGATCGAACACTGCGATCTCAACACCGGCGATGACTGCATTTGCATGAAGTCCGGCATGAACGAAGACGGCTGGCGCGTCGCCAAGCCCGCGGAGAACGTGGTGATTCGTTACAACCGCACCGCGCAAGGGCACGGCGGCGCGGTCTTCGGCAGCGACATGAGCGGCGATATTCGCAACGTCTACGTGCACTCCTGCGTCTATGAGGGCACAGCGCTGGGTATACGCCTGAAATCCACCCGTGGCCGCGGCGGTGTGGTGGAGAAACTCTGGTTCGACAACATCGACATGAAGGACATCCAGGGCGAGGCGATCCAAATGACCACCGCGTACAGCGCCTGGATGGGAACGACCGAGGGCAAAGCGCCCACATTTCGCGATCTCCAATTCAACAACATTCGGGTTAATGGCGCGCGCTACGCCGCGCGGCTGGAAGGCTTGCCCGAAGCCCTACTGCGCGAGATCCGTATGCAGAATGTGGTGATAACCGCGAAGGAAGGATTCAGCGCCACGCTTGTCGATGGCATCCAGTTGGAACGGGTGCTTGTCCATGCGGAGAATGGCCCGGCATTCCAGTGGGAGCAGTGCCAGTTGCTCACGATAGACGGGGAAACGAAGGAGACTTCCGGGACGCTGGGTGGTAACGGCGCATCAGTGCCCTGAGGTTGCGGGCTGGGAAGGCGGCTTTTCGGGCAGCAATTCGTACCACGCGTCTTTGACACGCAGTACCACAATGCCTTCAAGCTTCAGCACGTCATCAAGGGGCTGCGCCTTCGTGGAAAGAGCTTTCCATTCCTTTGAACCACGCGTGATGGGAGTCAGCTTATCGCCTTTATATCCCTTCTCGATCCAGCGCTTGTCCACATGCTCGAAGATGCGTTGAGCAACCGTGCGCGATTCGATGGCGCCCGCTTCAGGTGCGGCCTGCGGAGGCGGCGCGGGTGCGTAGGCACTGCCAAAGGCGGATGAGGCTTCCTTCGCTGCTTCGCTTAGACTGCCCGCCGCCCCCGCTGGGGATTCAGAAGGCATGCCCTTGGCCAGCGCTTTGTTCGCTTCGGCGTCTTTCGGCTGGGCTGCTTCCGGCGCAGTCGGCTGGCGTTCAGCAGATACACCGGCGGATTCCATGAGCGTAGCCTCGCTCGTGCTTGGCGCGGACTTTGCGACTTCATCGGCCGCTGCCGAAGCGGGTGATTCCGCCGGTACAGCCGGTACGCTGAGTGGTGTCCCTGTGGCAGCTCTCGTCCGAACTTCGCCTCCGCCCCTGCGGGCGCTGCTCTGACCCGGAGACCCTTCGGAAGAATCGAAGTAGTCAAAGTCGTTCGCTCGCGCCGGAGCCTGGGCGGCCAAGGCCTGCGGCGAGGCAGGAGGCTCCGCCTCCGCCGGTGCCGCGGTGTCCGCAGCTTGCGGTTCCGCCTCGGACGGGCTCACTTGCTGCGACATCTTGCCAACCAAGCGCTCCTGCTGACCCTCCTCCGTAATCTGGGCTTGTATGGATGAGCCCGCCGTATTCTGGCGCGCAGCAGAAGGTGACGGCGCTGCGTCAAGCTCCGGATACGCGAGGTCCGCCGCAGGGGCCTCAGTCGCCGCCATGTCGAACTTGGAGGCCGGGCCTTGCGTCTGCAGCAGCACATATCCGCCCACGACGAGAAACACCGCGGCGGCGGCCAGCATAGGCCACATCCTTTGGCGCAACACGCGCGCCCTGCCAAACTCAAGACGGTTCGGGCGCAACGCGGCGTGCACGCGATCTTCAAAACCTTCCGGGGCAGGGATCGGCGGCAGCGCCCCATAGAGGGCGTCGACCCGCTTGAGGCTGTCCAACTCGCGGAGCAACTCGGCATCCTGCGCCAGGGCGGCCTCAACCTCAGCCCGTTCTTCGGGACTCAGTTCGCCGTCCAGCAGGGGCGAGAAGCGCTCTCTGATTTCATCGCGGTCCATTGAACTACCCTGACCTGCTCCCATGCTTCACAGTATCTCGCATTCCCTGAGGCGATCCCGGAGCATTTGCCTGGCCTGATTCAGCCGGGACTTCACCGTGCCCACGGGACACCCCATCACGTCCGCAATCTCCTCGTAACTCAAGTCCTCCGACGTCCGGAGGATGAATGTCATCCTGTAGTGCTCCGGCAACTCGCCGAGACAACGCTGAAGCACCGCCGCCGTCTCGTTGCCGATGGCCTCCTCGCTCGGCGTTGTGTGCGCGTGCGCGGCGAGACCCGCGGCCCCGGGCGCTTCTTCCTGGAGCGCCTCCAACGAGGTGCCCCGGTTGCGGCCCATGCGGCCCATGTCGCGCAGGCGGTTGCGCGAGAGGTTGGCCGCGATGCTGTACAGCCACGTGTACACCTGGGCGTTTCCTCGAAACTCGCTTATCCCGCGGTACGCGCGGACGAACACCTCCTGGCTGACGTCCATCGCGTCTTCGCGGTTACCGAGGAACCGGTATACGACGTTGTATACGCGGTCCTTGTACCGGCGGACGATTTCATCAAAGGCAGACGAGTCCCCTTTCCGGCACTGGTCGACCAGCCCGGCGTCGGAATGCCCGCGCGCCTCTTTCAACAGAACCACCGGTATCTGTCGCTCCGGCGCCCCGGCAGAGCGCCTTTCCGGCCTACGTTAGGTTGGACACCGCCCCCGCGCCCGTGTTCGGGCGGGGGCGGACAGCAGGGGTATTTTATCACGTTGGGCGACCTGCCCGTCAGATGGATGGCGGACCCGCGTAGCAACGTATCTCATAGACCAGCGCCAGGTTGACGCCGTGCGTGGCATGGACCCACAGGCGCAGGCTTCGCGTTTTCACTGGCGCGAAGGTGTGGCGGCGAAGGCGCTGGAAGTTCCCGGTCACTTGCGCCAACTCCACGAACTCACCGCCCTCCTCCGGCTGGTATGCGAGGGTGTAGTCGCGGACCGTCTCGGGCTGCGGGCCCTTGACCATGTGTGCCACATAGGAGGCCTGCTCGGAAAGCGTCAATGCGCGGTCGAACCCGGAGTCAAAGGTGATCTGCACGTGGCCGATCTCCTGCGGCTGATCCCAGGTGAGCGCGACCCACGCACCTTGCTCGGTCATGGGGCCGGCCCAGCGGTTGGCCCACGTCTTGGGCAAGTCGCGGGTCTCCCCGCTCAGGACATGCTCGGGAGGCGCTTCCTCCAGCAAACCTGACGCGCTCACCTTGGCACTGCGCGCGAAGTCGCCGGGGTCTTCGTTGACGCACTCGCGGATGGTCTGGTCGTCCCGCAAGAGCGTCTGCCGCAGCCAGGCGACAGCGGGCCGGTCCGCTACGAGCGCCGCCGGACTAAGGCCGCGTTTCACGCAGACGGCTGCCGCCGTGCCGATGGCTTGGCCGATCCCCGCACAGGTGGCCATGACTCGCGTGGAGGTGAAGGCCACGTAGGACGCGCTGATGTTGCGACCCGCCATGAACAAGTTCTGGACATTGGCGGAGAACATGGAACGCAGCGGAATGTTGTACGGCTCGCTCATCTTGATCTGGCGTGCGGGTTTCTCGCTGGAAGCGTCGAAACCGCCAGACGGGTGGTCGTCGAAGGACCAGCCGCCGATCGATACCCCATCGTGGAACGAACGCCAGCCGCCTTCGCAGTCGCCTTGCGTCAGCACGTGCGGCCCCACGATGCGGCGGCTGCCGCGCTTGCCGGGAATCATGCCCACCCAGTCCAACGCCCAAGTGGCGCTATCCGGATGCTCGCCCGAGTTCTTGATGTAGTCCCACACACCCATCACGATGGCGAGCAGCTCGAAGCGGATACGCTCGTTGTCGCGGATGGGGTCCAGTGCGCCCCCCCACTCTATCCACCAGTACCCGTACTCCCAGGAACGGATGCCGCGGAATTCCAATTGCTCCTTGGTGATCTTCCGCGCCCACGCGGGCGGCGTGAAGGGAATCGGCGTGTTGTAGTTTTTCGAGGTGAAGAGGATGCTGCTGCCCAACGTCTCAGGTCCGGGTTGCTCCGGGGCGAGCGATTCGCCGAACTCCGCGCGGGCTTCGTGACCCGTGCGAAACTCCGCCCCCGCCTCGAGGCCCAGGCGGCAGTCGCCCGTGCAATCCGCGCAGTAGGCCGCGCGGATACGGTAGATATGCTCGGTCCGGTCGCAGCGTGCGAGCACTTCCTGGATCTTCCCGTCCTGAACCACGGCGCCGAACACGGCGCAGTCCAGCAATAACGTAATGTTGGGTTCGGACATAACTTTGTCATAGAGCAGGAGATCCCAGAGCGGAAACGCGTAGTGCGGATTGCGGGCCGCGTTTTCGAGGCGCAACTCTTCGATGATGCCGCCTTCGCGCCAGCCAGCCCTGCCTCCACTGCAATCCGCCCCACAGACGTGCATGCGCACTTCGCTGCTGGCGTTTCCCCCGAGACGCGAGCGGTCCTGAACCAGCACCACGCGCAGGCCGTGGCGCGCCGCGGCAATCGCCGCACAGACACCCGCCATGCCCCCTCCGGCCACGAGGAAATCGCAGGCCAGGTCCACCTGCAGCATGTGCGGCTCCGCCGCGGCCGTTTGCAGTGAATCCGGCGGCGGTGCGATTGGACCGAAGCGGTCCGCGGCCGTCTCGGCCACAGGCAACGGCGGGGCTTCAGCAGCGCCCGCATTGACCAGCAGCGAATACGTGGTCAGGGCGCCCGCCCCCGCCATGCCATGCAAGAAAGCCCGCCGTTCGATAGGAGTGTTTTCCGCCATGTCGCAATCCTCGCACAGTTGTTTGCATCACGTGCCCCACGCATCGTCTCGCAGACCGGGGATCTGATGCAAGCACACGAACAACCAGACCGATCGGTCCGATCCGTCTGCTCCGTCCGATTCGATAGGCACCAGGTGGGGCAAGTGCGAAAAAGACACAGGCGAGGGCGCCTGTGCCACACGGCGGTCTCCTGTTCCTCGCTTGTCGGTGATTCTTGAATCCTTCGGCTAAACCAAGCACGGCAAGAAAGGAAGTATCAACCAAGGCCGGGCAAGCGCGAAAAAGACACAGGCGAGGGCGCCTGTGCCACACGGCGGTCTCCTGTTCCTCGCTTGTCGGTGATTCTTGAATCCTTCAGCTAAACCAAGCACGGCAAGAAAGGAAGAATCAACCAAGGCCGGGCAAGCGCGTGTGGCACAGGCGCCTCGCCTGTGTCTTTGTTGGTCTAGGGAAAGATGTAGATCCCGTCCGTGGCCGCCGCTTTGGACACCATAAACAAAGTCGAACCGTCGTCCTGGGGATATCGCGCCAGCTCGACGTGGCCGTCCATGAACAAGACATTCGCGGCGAGCGGCAGGTGATTGACTTCGTGCCACACCGGGCTGCCGTTGTCCGTGCGGACGGTGTCCCACATGACCGCCACCTGAGAATCGCCGAGTGCGTTTGCCGCGGGATTGTTGATGTCGGAGATGGTGAATCGGGCGATACCTTCGCGAAGGTAGTAGAGCGTGATCTCCGTCCCCGTGCTGGGTAACACGACTTTCTGATCGTAGTACCTCGTGTCAGCGTTGACGCTTTCCGTGGAAAGATTGTCGAGCTTTGTCCCCACGGTGAACATGTCCTCCGCCGTGCTGACGTAGCGCGGTTCAATCATGAAGCCCCAATACACGTAGCTGTAATCGGCGAGGGCCGGGTATTCCGTCATTCCTTTCACGGGGTTGTCGTAGGGGTCCGAGTCCCACCCGGGGCCCACAGGCCGGAACAAGCGGCTGCGGTCCTCCGGCAGCCACGCGTACTCCGGGTCAGAGGGGCAGAAGATGATGTTGTAGTCGGTCAAATACTCCGGGTAGAGCAGCGCCCCATCGAAACTGGACCAGCAGATTTGCACGGGATCGTAGGGATAGTGGTAGGGTACCATGCGCAGCACCCAGTCGCCCCGATGCTCGTCGGCATACATCCGGAAGACCTGCCCCATCTGCTTGAGGTTGGAGGCGCATTGGGTCAGGCGCGCACGCTCCCGCGCGCGGGCCAACGCGGGCAGGATCAGTCCCGCCAGTATGGCGATAATCGCAACGACGACAAGCACTTCAACCAATGTGAAACCGGAAGGACGGCCCATGGTAAGACTCCTCTTCCAGCATATGGCGGGGCTGGCGCAAATCGATCATCCCCGACACACGGCTCCTCGGGGATGGGATCGCATGAACAAGAATTGCCTACCCTTAAGATTGCACCGACGGGAAGATCGTTTACCCTGATAATGGCAATCTGGCCAGTGAAAGCCCCGCCACCCTTACGTCCGCTTCTCAGGCCCGTCAACGTGCGGCGACTTGTTGAGCAGTTGCTCCCTTTGTCTTTGAAGGCTCTCCAACTGCCCACGGAAGAGCCGGGGAAGGGCGAATGCTACGATTACTCCCATGCCACCGAGATAGATCACGCCAGAATGCCGCATCCAATCGAAGGGCTGCCCGCACACCCATATGCTGTAGAGGAGCAAAGCGACGCTGCCACCGAGAAAGAAGGCGACGAGCGGCAGACGGCTTCTGCACGCGTCCCGATATCTCTCCTGAACGCGACTGATCAAAACATCGACCTCAACAACGGATTCCGGCTGGCCGGGATGGACGTACAGTATCCGGTCCGCTGGCACATGGCGCTCCAGGAACACCGCAATGGTCTGTGGGTCCGGTCCTCGCGATTGCTCTTTCAACGTGCGGGCAGAGAGACGGGCACTTCCACCCGGAATGGGAATCTCACAAATGGTGAATCCGACTGTCTGCCCACAGTGTCTGTAGAATACTATCGGTGCAATCTCAGCCCAGGCAAATCGCATGCCCTGTTTTCGTTTTCGGACGGTAATTCCGGAGGCGTCGAAATGCAGCAATCGGTGTGGGAAGGAATCGCCCTTGTCATTGATTTCCAGAACGGGAGGTATTTCGATTTGTGTAGGTGCGTCCCAGGCCTCAAAACACCGCGTGAGAAGGTATTCGCCGTCTTCATTGGACAGTGTGGCAGCCGACAGCTTCGTCTCGCCCCATCGGCGATGGGGAACACGAATCCCGAGTAATCCTTGGCTGGAGCCACTCCCCTCTGCTTGAACTCATCCCATCGATAAGTCCGCCAACACAGAAAGCGGCGGCGATGAACGCCTACGGCATCAATTCGCAAACGCCAATTATGGACCAGGAAGAATGCCGGAATGGCCGTTCCGACGAAGATCAACACGGCGAAATGGTGGGATTCAAGTCCTTCGGTTCGCGCCAAGTATATGGTCAGTCCAACGATAAACAGGGTAGCTAGGACAAGAATCCACGTAATGACAAAATGCAACCGGGGGAGACGGAACACCTTCTCAAGAGATTCGTCCATTGAGTGCGGACCTTCCGTAAGCTCAGGGCAGTGCTCAAACGAGAGACATGGCGCCTCCATTCCTCAGCAAATGTTCGGTCCCGGAGCTATCTACTTACCCCTGACTCCAGAATGCGGTGCGGCAGGTGCGGACGTCAGTCCGCTTCGCCGACCTTGGCCTCCAGGAATACCTTCGCAAGCTCCGGATGGAAGTGCTTGCCGGATTCGCTTGCGATGTGGTCCAGGCCCTCCTGCAAGGAGGATTTGCCCTGGCGGTAGTGCCGCGCGCTGGTCATGGCGCAAAAGACATCGAGGATGCGAACGACCTGGGCAAGCAGGGGAATGGCGTCGCCTTCGAGGCCGTCGGGGTAGCCGGTGCCGTCGAAGCACTCGTGGTGCCGCCGCAGGATATCCTCGATGTCCTGGAGGCCTTCAGAACGCTTGACCATATCCGCCCCGAAATGGGTGTGGCGTTGTATGGTGGTCCATTCATCGTGGGTCAGCAGGGTGTATTTGAGCAGCACCTCGTTGCGGATCTTCAGCTTGCCGAGATCGCGCAACAGGGCGCCGCGTTCGAGCGTGAGCTGGTCGGCGGCGGAGAGCTTGAGCGCCTTGGCGAAACGCGTGGCGTGGTCTTTGACCCGGAGTGACGCGCCTTGAACGAGGTCCTCGCGGGAATCCACCGAATGAGCAATGAGTTCCAGCAGCTCTTCCTGGCGTTTGCCCATGGAAACGGCGATGGCTCCGAGGATGACCGCATCGCCCGGTCCGCCCATGACGGTGGCGGCCCCGGCCGGCACTGTGCGGCCTTTGGGCATGCGGACGATTTCCACTTCCTGCGCATCGAGTTTGGCCGACAGGCCTGACGCCAACGGATCGTTATCGCCCACCACCACAATTCGCTTCAGCATAGATCCCCTCCTGCAACGCCTGGAACAGGCATTCAGTACCAGCACGCGTCCGGGGGCCATCTTAGCAACCCGGCTGCGCAACGGCAAGGCGCGCCCAACACGGACCAGCACGGACCAGCACGGACCAGCACGGACCAGCACGGACCAGCACGGACCAACACGGACCAACACGGACCAACACAGACCAGCACGGACCAACACGGACCAACACGGACCAGCACGGACCAACACGGACCGTGTATCCAGCCCTGTCCGTGTCCGTCCGTGCTCGTCCGTGCTCGTCCGTGTTTCCCGCACGTTGCGGGGCGCGGCAAATCTGTTATACTCGTGCGGGGACCGACAAAGGAGCACGCTCATGAAACGGGTTGGAATCTGCGTAGCGGTCTTGGGATGCATTATCATGAT
>JADLGB010000130.1 GCA_020849535.1 Candidatus Hydrogenedentota bacterium | reverse complement strand
GTCGCCGCGACACCGGCCGTCGCGGAGCGGCTCATGAACTGCCGCCGCGTGAGTTCGCTTGATGATTGACTGCTGGATGTGGTGCCCATAACCATCTCCTTAATATGGGATCCCCCGTTTGTGCCCCGGATTCAACTCATCGCCGCTCCCGCGTCAGTGCGGAAGCGCGAGCCACTTCTGGTACAGCGCTTCGATTTCCTTGTCATCGGGCTGCGCGTCCCAGATGGCCACGCCGTAGCGTAGTTTCAACGTCTCGCCCGCCTTGATGACGAGCGGTTCCGTTTTCAAGTCCAGCGTCGCGGACATATACGCGAACTTCGGCATCGTGAACCACGTTGCCGGGTGCCGCGCGTTGGCGGGGTCATCGAACATCGCGACGGTCAGCGGCTTGCCGTCAACCACCGCGCTGTAGCAGGACCACGTCGCCCGTCCGTTGCGCTCTTCGCCCCGAATGATCTGGCCGAGGTCCCCGGCGCTGTTTCGGAACGTGCCGATTCCATCCAGAATGGGCTGAAAGCGAAGACCCAGACCGAAGTAATGCGATCCGGTCAACGAGACCGACGGCAGATCCTTCGCGGGCGTCAGTTCGGATGTCCACGTGAGCAGTGTCGCCGGGATTTCGGGATTCTTGAATGCGGTGATCGTGCGCGTTTCGTTCAGGAGGATGGCGTTGTCCGCGGGCCGCTGCCAATCCACTTGCTCCGTGAACGAACCCAAGGACGTGCCGCTCTGCTCTTCTTTCCTGACAACGGCGAACCCCTTGTGAATCTGCTTTCCGCAGGTCTCGAGTTCCGCCCAGAAATCCACCTCATCCGCGGCCACGGCAAACATCAGCCCATGGTGATGCAGGTGATCGCTCGGCGCGTCGAGTAGGATGTTGAAGCCATCTGGTGAGAAGAGTTCCTGCACGTAAGGTTTGAAAGGGACATTCGCGTAGTGATATCGGAGAATCGGCGAGTCGCCGGAGATGGTCACATAGGCATCGTCCGTCGTCACGTTCAACGCGCCTTGACTTTCCGCTGCGCGCGCACCCCCAACACCCAGAATCAACACCGCAAACACTCGTGAAATCCGCATGGCATATCTCCGCATGAAGTCTTACTCGATCTCGCGGACGTGAAGGTCCGCTTGTTGGCAAGCACTCCCTCCAACGCCATTTCAAATTGTCTTGGTCACTTCACCAGCGATTTCAAATGCTTGATGCTGCGTCCCGCCTGCTCGACAGTGCCACATTCCACGCTGAATACGATGTCCGGCTTGGCGCGGCGGCACACCTCGATTGCCTTCGCCCAATCGATGACGCCCTCGCCGCACGCGCACCCCACAGGCGTGCCGGTTACCTTGCCGCGTTCGGCTGAGGACTGCTGAACGGAAATGTCCTTGGCGTGCAGGTGCACCAGGCGGTCGAGCACGTGTTCCAGCCACTTGATCGGATCTTCGCCGGATAGGTAGCTGTTGCCGGTGTCGAAGTTGATGCCGATGGCCGGCGACTTGACGAGATTGTAGATGCGGTCGAGCCCTGCGGGGGTCTTGCTGTACTGCTGGTGCGGCTCGAGCCCGATGAGGATGCCGCGCGGTTCCGCGACTTGCGCCGCCTCATACAGCACGTAGCGCATGAGCGCATGGTCTTCTTCCACCGTGGTCCACTTGGGCTTGGGGCCTTCGTCGGTGTTGATGACGGGCGCCCCGCATTCCGCCGCAAAACGGACCGCCTGCTTGAGGTACTCCGTGCTGATTTCCGGCTTGCACAGCGGGCAGTGCGCGGACAATCCCGACAGGCGCACCCCCGCCTTCTCGCAGGCGCGCTTGACGCGGTACGGGTCGTCGAGCATCGAGACGCTGTGAAAATACCCGGCCTCGCTGAGCAGCTCCCGGCCCAGGTGCACCATGGGCTCCACGTAGTCGTAGCCCAACTCCGCGGCCTTCTCGACGCCCCACTCGAAGGATTTGTCTTCGTGCCGCACGAACTCCAGATTCACACCGAAGTATACATTGCCCATCACACGGCTCCTCTCGAATCGTGTGCCCCCACGGCGCTCCGCCCCGGCGGGCGCCCGGGAACGCCCTTTGCCCGTCCCGCCATCATACGCTAACACGGACGGAAAAGTCTCGCAGGCGGGGACAGGACAATAGCACCAAAACGGCCCACTTCATGGCCGTCACAGAGTCCGGCTGATGTCGCCTCGCTTGGGGGTGCTACCGCAGGTCGCTTGGGATGTGGAGCAAACGGAGCCCAGGTGAGATGGCTGCGAATCGGCGGCATTGAGCCACCGCAATGGCCGGAACCCAAGAACCGCAGTGGAACCTGGGAACGTCACGCCACACCCGTCATCCTCGCGAACGCGGGGACATCCTCGTGAACGCGGGGACATGCTCTCGAATTACGGGCGAGACGCCCGTTCCCCTGTGTTGCTTCCCCTGTGTTGCTTCCCCCGTGTTGGTCTCCTCCTTGCTGGTCTCTATCTTGAATCGGTGTAATCGGTGAAATCGGTGGACAGCAATCTTCGTTTGGTTGCGGCCGTGCCACACTGGGCATTGAGTACTTTGGCCTTTCAGAACGTCTCTCGCAAAGGCGCAACGACGCAGAGAACAAAGAACGCGGAAATCGAATAGATTCATCTTCATCCTTTCGAAACCTCTCGCGGCGCCGCGGCCCTTGTCGGGAAGAATTCATCTTTCTTCATTCTTCCGTATTGCTTTGCGTCACTGCGTCTCGGCGAGAGAAATTCATCCCTCTGCATCTTTTCCTCCCCGTGAACCCGTGGTCAAATCCGGAGAGAAGGAGTTCAAACCACGGGGACACGGGGATGAAGAGGAAGGGGATTACAAACTCATCCCGTCAATCCTGTCATCCTGTCTAGGAAAGTGTATTGAATTGACTGCATGGTGGGGCGACTACCGTTTCTGCGGCTCACGCATCCTCGCGGCGCAGGTTGCCCGCCTGGATGTGGAAGCGTGCGCAGGATGCGCCGAAGAGGTCTTCACGGGCCGTCAGGTCCGTGGTGGTCAGCAGACACTGGGCTTCGGGGGGAATTGCCGTCAGCAAGCGCCGGGAGCGCCCTGCGTCGAGTTCCGAAAACACATCGTCAAGCATGAGTATCGGATACTCTCCGGTGCGCGCGCGCACGAGGTCGAGTTCAGCCAGCTTCAGGGCCAGCGCCGCGGTCTTCTGCTGTCCCTGCGACGCAAAGGGCCGGGCCGCCTTCTCATCCACATCGAAGGAAAGGTCATCTCGATGCGGCCCGCGCGTGGTCATGCCTTGGCGGATATCTGTCTTGCGTGAGGCGGCCAGGATTTCGCTGAGCGAGGCGTCCAGGCGCACGTCGGGTTTGTACGCCAGGACCATGGGTTCTTTCTCCGCGATGGCTTCGTAGGCTTGCGCCGCACCGGGGGCCAACTGCTGAACGAACTGGCGGCGCTCTTCCATGAGCGTGGCGCCATGAGCGGCGAGTTGGGCGTCCCACACGTCCAAGAGTGCATCGTTCGGTTGCGGGTGACGCAGCAGTTCATTGCGTTGCTTGACCGCTTGGCGGTACTGCTGCAACGCGTGCAGGTAGCGCGGGCTGATCTGGGAGAGTTCCATATCGAGGAACGTGCGCCGCTGCGCCGCGGATCCGCGGACAAGCGCCACGTCTTCCGGCGAGAAGAACACGACGATGATCTTCCCGAGGATCTCGCTGACGCGCGCCTGGTTGACTCCGTTGACGCGGATGCGTTTGGAGCCTTGCCACCACGCGGCTTCGATGTTCACATCGCGGTCGTGGCGCCGCACGTGGGCGCCGATCCGGAAACCGCCTTCGCCGCGCCTTGCGAGTTCGCTCTCGAGATTTGTCCGGTGGCTCTTCGATGTCGCCAGATACAAGAGCGCTTCGAGGATGGAAGTCTTGCCTTGCGCGTTGTCTCCTCGGATGAGGTTGACGCCGGGCCCAGGTGCGAAGCGCATCGCGGACAAGCCCCGGAAGTTCTCGCAGGTGAGTTCGATCAAAAACATGGCGCAGGATGTCGCACTTCCCGACCGGAGAACGCGCAGGGCGGAATCTGAGAGCGAAGGACGGAAATCACTGCTGCAACTCGATCAGTTCGTCCACGGTCCCCAGCGAATCGAAAAAGGCGTGCAAGATTCGAGGATAGGATGCAATCGGAATCCCCGCGGTCCCCCACATCTCTTCTGGGAGGTACGGTGTGGCGCCGGGTACGGACACGATGGCGCACGCGTTGCAGATGAAATCGGCGATCGCCAGGGTCGCGGCCAATGGCCGCGCGGCCTCCAGCGTGCACGCGGCAAGGTTGTGATGTCCGGAGATGGCAGCCACGAGTTCCTTGGACAAGCCCCATCGCTGCGCGAGATGCCCCCCCAGCTCCGCGTGGTCCACACCGATCACGTACCGTTCCGCTTCGAAGACGGGAATCCCCCTTGTGCGGCTGAGGAGAATGGCGCTCTCGACTTCCTTCGGCAGGAACTGCTCGAAGATGATCTTCCCGACATCATGAAGCAGGCCGTAGACAAAAGCCTCTTCCGTGTCCATGTCATCAAAGCCGGGCACGCTGGGGATGATGGTCCGCATGACGACACCACAGCTCACGCTATGCCGGAGCAGGGCTCCTGTCCCTTTGTTGAACGTCTCGAAGACCGTCGCCGTGAAGACGAGATTCTTGATGACTTTCATTCCCAGAAGGGCAACGGCATGGTCCACGGAGATGATCTTGTTCGCCAGCCCGTAATAGGCGGAGTTGACCAGCCGCAGAGTCTTGATCGCGAGGGCGGGGTCGGTCTGAAGCGCTTTCGCCACGTCGGAGAGACTCGAATCCGGCGCGTTCACCAAATGGGTGACGCGGTTAACCGTCGACGGAAGACTCGGCAGGGTGACGATTCCGTCCAGGAGGGTGTCGATGTTGTAGGTGCCGGTCACGAAGTCTCAATCGGGTTAAGACCACTGCCTCCGAAGGCTCGCTCCTGCGCGCAGAGTACTTCCACCAGTTGGGAGGGATGAAACACTCCCGCGACTTCCGCAATGGGGAAAGCCTTTGCGCTTTCCTCGCCTTCACTTGGAAGCACCAACATGGCGCCCTTAGGATTGTCGCGACCGCCAATCAGAACCACTTTGCCGGTCCGTCCATCGCTCAATTCGATCCCGCTGACGAGACCGGCCCCGTGTCGTTTCCACTCCATGGCGTGGATTAGAAGATGTACTCAGGCTCCAGGATCGGCTCGAAATTCACCTCGAGGTCCGAAGACGGGAAGGTGACCATTTCGAACACTCCGGTGCCGGTGCGAAGCAAGGCTCGGGTGGTGCCGAGCACGGGGACAACGCCCACCAGGTAGCCAAGAGGCTTGCCCTCTTTCAGCTTCTGATCGAACGTGACAGGAAGTTCCGCCCATCCGAGCAGCACGTTGGAAAGGCCCCGCCCCAGCTTGGTAAGACGCTTTTCGAAACCGGTCGGCGCCGGGATAGCCTGGTCTGGGTCGTAACTCTCAGCGATGGCAATCGCCGAGGGAAGCAAGAACGCCGCGATCAGCCCCATCGCAACGAAGGAAACCCAAGATTTCTTCAGTGCTCCCACGAGACCCTCCTCTCTCTCTAAAGAGATACCATGCACTATCTTGCGAATAGCGGCAGTGTAACACAGGCCAAACCCCGTGTCAATGCAATCTTGTCAAGAAACAACCCCGATTGCAATGCCCCGCTTCGGTACCCTAGGATCGGGTATTCGAGAGATGGTTCCTCGTAATGCTTCGATTGAGGGTTGAAAGGGTGTCTGCCACACAGATGGAGTTCACGTTCCGGGACGCTGCCCTTCTGCACCGTGAACTGGAGGACCGCTCCGGCCTGAAGCTGGAAATCGTGGTTACCGACAACGCCCACACGGTGATGTCCGTGAAGCGGCATCCGGCGAGGGGAACGACGGCGCTACGCCTGCACCACATGTTTCTGGGGGCAAACACAGGGGTCATCCATGCCCTCGCGGCGTGGCTGGTCAAGCCCTCGTGCCGGAAATCGGGCGCGGTGATCGACGCCTTCATCCGCGAGCACCGGCACCTGGTCCGCAAGCGGCCCGCGCCAGCTCACACGCTTGCCGTCGCCGGCAGGTACTTCAATCTCAAAAACCTCTACGATGACGTAAATGCCAAGTATTTTGAGGGGACCGTGAACGCGGCCATCACCTGGGGGCGCAGACCTGCGCCGGGCCGGCGCAGGTCGATCCGGTTTGGGAGCTATTCGATCGAGCAGAATCTGATCCGGATTCATCCCTATCTGGACAGCGAACACGTGCCGGAGTATCTGGTACGCTACATCGTTTATCACGAGATGCTTCACGCGCACCTGGGCATCGAAGAGAGCGAGACAGGGCGCCGCAGGATTCACACCGCCGAGTTCAAGCGGATAGAGCGCACCTATCCGGACTTCGCCCGGGCCGAGGCCTGGCAAGCCAAAGCCAGTAACTTGCGCAGACTGCTGCGCTGACACCCCAAGGAGCCCAATGCCGCGCAAGAAGTCTCCGCGCCAGTCATTACCCGGCCGGACCGGGCGCCGAATCCGGTATGCAGTGCTTGTTACGGGGACGAGCCTGCTCGCCATGGCCCTCTCCTATCATGCGGCCCAGTGGTACCTCCGGGAGAGTGACCGCCCAATCCTGGCGCCTGCCACCCCCGCGAGCGAGGCGAAGGAATTGCAGGGGTTCTCGCAGGAACTCACAACGCTGGTACGGGACTACCTGGACCGGGCGCCTCAAGTGGGGAATCCCCCGGGGGATGGGTTTGTCCGGTGGACGGCGGACGTATTCACCCCCCGGATCAACGAGTTGCGGCGGCGGATCCAGGCCTCACGCGCCCAAGGCGCGGCAGTCTCGGTACTGCTGGACGCTTCCGATCGGGTGGCGGCGATGGCCCGCCAGCCGGAAAACCAGGGACTGCGCCAGACGGCCACCGATGCCGTGATGAACGCGGCCGGGGCCGTGGAGGATCGCCTGGCGACTCTGGGGCTGGCGCCGCCACCGCTGGCGACCGGCGTCCCGACGGAATAGGCGATTGGCGTTCCAAGGGCAAATGCCGTACACTTTCAGGTGCAGGGGCCGCGCATTCAGCGCCTTCCTATGTCTTGGAAGCTAACCAGTTGTGATGTTTACACGGGTGAAATGTAGTAATGATAGGACCGGGACGTGGCAGCGACTCCACAAAGAAGGCGTAACCCGTTGCCGGGGCTGGCTAACCGCTTGAGCACACCGGCTCAAACGGACGAGGAGCTGATGGCTCTTCTGTGCCAGGGCGCCGCCGACGCCTTGGGCGATTTGGTCAAGCGCTACCAGAACGACATTTTCAGATTCTGTCTGCACTACGTGCGCGATGTGGAGCGGGCCAAGGAAATGGCCCAGGAAACCTTCATTCGCGTGTATGTGGCCAGGGCACGGTTCGACGCGCAACGCAAGTTCCGCCCGTGGGTGCTGTGCATCGCGCGCAACCTTTGTCTGAACGAATTGAAGCGCAAGAAGGCGGTTCCCATGGAATCGCTGGAGGAATACGCGAGCACCGCGCGGGGTGAATCCGGCGAGGTGCTGCAGTCTCCCGCCGACGGAGCCGACCAGTCGCTGATGTCGGCCGAACGACAGGAAATGCTCGCGCGGGCGCTGGCATCGCTGGACGAGGAGTCGCGGGAAATCGTGACGCTTCGGTTCTTCGAGCGGATGCCCGCACGGGACATCGCGGAGATTGTAGGAAGCACGGAAGGGGCCGTGCGCACACGGCTTCACCGGATATTGAAGTCGTTGCGGGATGTGTATATCTCGGAGAAGGACAACTTGTGAACACTGGGGACTTGGATAAACTCCACGAGGAACTCGTGGCGCTGCTCGAGGGGCAGTTGGACCCCGAAGAGGCGGACCGGCTTCAGGCGCGCATCAACGCCTCTGAAGAGTACCGCCGCGAGTACGCGTGGCTCCAGTCCGCCTATGCGGATCTGGACGCCATGGGCGCCGCGTTCGCGTCGCGTGTCCCCGAAGTTGACCTGACCGATGCCGTGCTCCGCGCCGTCACCCATACGAAGCGGCCCACCTTGGCCGCTTCCACGCGCGCACAAGCTCCCCCGCGCCGGAATCCCGCGAGGATGTGGATGGGGCTCGCCGCCGCCGCAGCGGTGGCACTTATGGGCTACGCGGTATTCCGTGGCATCCGCGACACGGACCGGACGGTCACTCCCCCAACTCCTGTGGCCAGGGATCCGCACCCGTCCGCCCGCCCTGAGAACTCCGGAAGTGACGCGGATCGCTTGCGGGTCGCCACGCAGCGCCGGGAATTCATGAAAGAGTGGGAGCACGCCAAAGAAACTTCGGGAACGGCCGTCGCGCCGCCCGAAATGACGCCAACCCAACCTCCCGAATTGGCGAACCCTACCCTGGACGACATTGTGGCGGCGCGGCGCGAGGGAATGGGTACCGAACCCGGGATGAATCGCCTGATGCAGTGGGCCAGCCTCAAACGCGAGAAGGCCCTGGAACTGGCACAGTCGCCGGACGCGTCACCCCAAGTGCTTGTGGGTGCCGCGGAATCCCTGACCGGCGGTGAAGCGGCTCAGATACTCCTTGCGGTTGTGGGTCAGGCCCCCGGAAACGCACAGGCACAATTCGAATTGGCTAAATCGTATTCCGAAACTCCTGAGGCAGAACCGGAAGAGCTGGCCCAGATTCCCACCCTGCACAACGTGGACCCGGAAAATGCTTTATCCTACTACATGGAGGCCCGCCTGCGCCTGCAACAGGGCGATGTGGAGGGGGCTCTGGAGGCCCTGAGGATTGCAAGGACCCTTCCTGAAGCGAGCGCATACGCACTGGAGTCCGCGTTTTCCAAGGCGGAGGCCCTTATAGCGAGTGGCATGCCCAAAGATGAGGCGCGGCTCGTCTCGGCGTTGACTGCCGGAATAGACCAGTACAATTTCCTTTGCGATCTGGGGAAGAACCTGATAGAATACGGCCAAGACTTTATGGCGGAACAGGATTACGAAACCGCCCGAGAGATCTTCGAGGCCGTTCAGACGCTGGGTCAGCAGGTCGAAGAGACCTCCCAGTTCTCGCAAGAGCAGTTGGCGGGGCTGGATGTGCAGGCCGCGGCGATTGACGTGCTCGAAGAATTGTACACAGCAATTGAATCTCCCGAAGGGATCGCTCAGCTCACGACCCAGACACAAGATATTGTGGCCAACATTGAGAAGTTGGGGGCGTTCTTCACCACACTCGACCAGTTGTTCACGAGCGAGGGCGGCAGCGATTTCTTCAATACGATTTCGGAGCTGATCCTGCGGAATGGGGATTTGACCATCTTCGACTATCTGGCGGAGTTGGGCATCGACGTAAGCGCACTGCAGTGAAGACCATCCGGTTTTAAGCTCCGGCCCTGGTGGGGTTGCTTATTGCGATCAAATCGTTCACAATAAGGGTAACGTGTAGGGTTTACTAAGTGACCCAAGCGGACAGGAAAAGGTTTCAACGAGACCAAAAGACGGAAGGAGAAGGGAGGTGAAACGCCATATGAAGCATGTGAAGGTGCTGTCGACCGAAAAGCCCGTGCGCGCTGAACAGGTGGCGTGGGTGGAACTCAAGAACATTTTCGGGCCGTTGAAGCTGCGCCCGGAGCAGTCCAACTGGCTCGTCGCGCTGATCGACAACTGGCTGCAGAGCTAGTTTGCCGAAACAGCGGGGACACCCGTGTGGGAACAAGCGGAAGGAGAGATGGAGAGGATAGCTCCTGTATCTATCCATTCCTAAGCTTCCGCGAACCAAACTCCTGTTCACAAACGGATTGGAAGACGAAAAAACCCATGGCCCTGTGCAATGGGAGTGTTTCGCGAAAGGGTAAATGACAATGAAACACGTTCGCAAGATATCGAAGACTGCGCCGGTGACCGCATGGTGGTTCGGCTGGTTCGGTAAGGGTGGTGAACTGAAGGGCGGCGGTGCGACATCCCCGAAGGGGTTGTACATCAACCAGCTTTGGAACACCATTGGCTCCTTGGATCCCCGGGACGTCTAACCATGCAATCCGCCCGGTAACGGGCGAGCGGACTGTGCGCCCTGCACGGTAGGGCGGCGGGGTTGAATGGGACGTTTCGTTTGGGATGACCAACCTTAAGGAGGTTTAAGGAACATGAAGCACATCGGTCGCGTTTCGAAGGCGCTTCCGGCTACCGCCTATCAGGTGCCGCGGAACTTTTTTGACATCATGAGCTGGACCGACATCGTGGTCGTGATCGGCTTGACCATGGAGAAGTGGTGGGGGTGGCTGTTCGGCAGCTACCTGATTCCCGAAGATCTCCGTGGCTAAGCCCTGAAAAGGGCTTGGACCGCGCGCGTGTGAACAGCACTGAAGTTCGCGTGTGCGTGTAGCGTTTCGCGGGCTGCAACGCAGGTTGTGGCCCGCATGTTTTTTATCGGACGGATCGGACTGCTCCGGCATAGGGAAGAGCCAGGGCCGCCCTCTGCAAACTACCGGCGCGCTCGTCTCGACTTGGAAGGTTTCGTTTTGGGCTTCGGCGGGGCAACCTTCGCCTCCACCATTTCTCGCGCCGCCAGGACATTGCGATTCAGCAGACGCTCCGGTATCTCCTTCACGAAGCGGCTGGTGACCGTCATGCGCTCGCGCCCGTGGCGCACTCGGGACAGCGCCTCGAAGAGGCTCACATGCCGCTTGCCGCGCGTCAGCGCCACGTAGAACAACCTGCGCTCTTCCTCGATGGATGCTTCATCCATGCTCTTATCGTGGGGCAGGAGTCCCTCCTCGACACCCATGACAAACACGAAAGGAAACTCAAGCCCCTTGGCACTGTGGATCGTCATGAGGGACACGGCATCCTGACGCCGCTCACGGCCGCGCCCCTTGAAGTCGCTGGTGTCCAGCGAACTCCGGTCGAGAAACGCGGTGAGGGTCGGAGCCTTCTCAATACCCTCATACTCCACCAACGCCGATAGGACCGCTTCCACGTTGGTCCAACGAAGCTCCGCCTGCTCCGGCGACTTGCTGGTTCTCGCAACCTCCTCCCGGTAGCCAATGCGTTCCAGGAGCGCGAGCAGTGTCTCCGCGAGTTTGCCCCCGCAATCGCGGAAGCGGCGCCGGTACTCCGTGAGGATGCCGAGGAATTCGCGGATGCCTGACTCAGCTTGGGGTGAGACGAGTCCACGTTCAAGCGCCGCGGACAATCCTTTGCCCAGTGTCAACGATTCCGTGCGGCACAACTCGTGGACTTCGTGCAGGGTGGCATCGCCGATGCCCCTGCGCGGCACGTTCACGACGCGGAGAAAGGCCGCCTCGTCCCGCGGGTTGGCAATGGTCCGCAGATACGCGACGACATCGCGCACTTCGCTGCGCTCGAACAGATCCTGACCACCGAAGACCTCGTACGGCACGCCGGCCTGGCGAAACGCGATCTCGAACGCTCTCGACTGAAGGTTGGACCGGTACAGGAGGGCGAAATCGCCGAAGCTCGCGTCGGCCTTCGTCAGAATGTGGCGTAACCAGTTCACGACGGTCTTGGCCTCGTGCTCGTCGTCCCCGGTGACGATCCAATCGAGGGAACGGCCTTTGCCTAGGTCGCTCCAGAGCTTCTTGGGACGCCGGTGGCGGTTGTTGACGATGACGCTGTTCGCGGCGTCGAGGATGGTCGTGGTCGAGCGGTAGTTCTGCTCCAGGCGGACGACGCGCGCCTCCTTGAACTCACGCTCGAAGTCCAAAATGTTCTCGATGCCGGCGCCCCGCCACGCGTAGATCGACTGATCGTCGTCACCCACCACGCAGAGATTGCGATGGCCTCCCACCAGCGCGGCCAGCAGATCGTACTGGATGCGGTTCGTGTCCTGGTACTCATCCACCATCACGTACTGGAATTGCTTCTGATACTTCGTGAGGATTCGCGGATGATCCCGCCACAGCTTCAGGGTGAGCACCAGGAGATCGTCGAAATCCATCGTGTTCGAAGCGCGCAACGCCGATTGATACTGCTCGTAGAACGAAGGCAGCCACTTCCCGTACTTGACCTCCGCGCCGGAATCGCCATTGCCATCGGCGGGAGGAGGCGCGTCGAGATTCACGCGGCCGCTCTTCACCATGCCGATGCGCTCGAGCACAATATCCGGACTGAAGCTCTCCTTCACATCGGCGATATCGCCCAGCATCCGCCGCACAATGGTGCGCGTATCGCCCTCGCTGGAGACGGTGAAATTTTTGCGATAGCCGATGTGCTCGCATTCCGCGCGCAGCACCCGCAGGCAGAATGAATGAAACGTCGAGAGAACGATGTGCGAGGCGGTCTCCCTGCCCACAAGCTCGGCGATCCGCTCGCGCATCTCGCCCGCGGCCTTGTTTGTGAACGTCAGCGCGAGTATGGACCCGGGATCGGCCAAGCCCCGTGCGATGAGATAGGCAACCCGGCGCGTGATGACGCGCGTCTTGCCGCTGCCTGCCCCCGCGAGCACCAGCACCGGTCCTTCGGTCTGGCACACGGCCTCGCGCTGCTGCGGATTAAGGCCCTCCAACAAACGGCTGCTCTGACTCAACGAAACACCTCGTGATGGCGATTTGTACTTTGCGCAAGGGTCGGGATTGTAGCAAGCGAACGTGGCCGCGTCTACCGGATCGAACCGATCGGTCGGATCGGTCGGGTCCGTCCGATCGGTCCGATCCATCCAATCCGTCCGATTCAATCATGGATTTGTCCTAAGGCGGGATCGTATGCTTAAAGAACTCTTGATGCCGTTTGCATAACCAGCGGAGGAGCACCCGATGAATCTGGAACGCAGGACTTTTCTCGCCTCGATGGCCGCGGCTCCGATACTGGCCGGCGCGGCGTTTGCCGCGGAAGGTGGAAAGAAGTACCGCGCCTGTGTCATCGGCGACACGGCGAACGGCGGCTATGGCCACGATGTCCATCTCGTGTGGGATCTGCGTCCGGATGTTGAGGTCGTGGGCCTTTCCGATCCTGACGAAGCGGGGCGGCAACAGCATGGCACAGAGGCTAAGGCAAAGACGCTCTACGCCGATTACCGCGAGATGCTGGAGAAAGAGAAACCGGATCTGGTGGCCATTGCGCCGCGCACCACCGTGAACCACAGGGAATACTTGCTTGCCTGCGCCGCGATCGGCGCGCACGGGTTTATGGAGAAACCGCTGTCTGTCGATCTCACGGAAGCGGACGAGATGATTGCGGCCATCGATGCGAAGAATCTGAAATGGACGATAGGTTTCAACTTTCGGGTGACGCAGATCATCCAACACCTGAAGAAGGCCATCTACGAAGACAAGATCATCGGTAGCCCGCTCGAACTGCGCGGGCGCGGCAAGGAAGACAACCGCGCGGGCGGCGAGGACCTCATCGTGCTGGGCTGCCACGTCTTCGACCTGATGACGTTCTTGATGGGTATGCCCGCGTGGTGCAGTTCCGACATCACCTTCAACGGTCAAGCCGCGACGCCCGCAAACGTGACGGAAGCCACCGAACCTCTCGGTCCCATCGTGGGGAACCGCTTGCAGGCCACCTACGGATTCGACAAGGGCGTGCCCGGTTACTTCGCCTCGTCCAAGAGCCGCGACGCCAGCGGGTCGCGGTGGGGTTTGGACATCTTCGGCACGGAAGGCGCGCTATCGGTCCGGCTCGACGTGATTCCGCAGGTACGGCTTCTCAAGAGCCCGTCGTGGACGGGGTTGTGGGATATTCTCCCCGGCGCGCCTGCGCAGCAGTTCGCGGACGAGCGGCGCGAACGCTACAAGCCCATCATCGACAATCTTATCGCGTGTATCGACACCGATAAACGGCCGGACGTCAGTCTGCACGACGCGCGCAACACCGTGGAAATGACCCAGGCGGTATTCGAGTCCTACGTGAAGAAGCAGCGAGTGGAGATCCCACTCGTCGACCGGAGCCACCCGCTGAGGCGTTGGTCGTAAGATCAGGAAGCGGGCGCGACCGCCGGCGTCCCTGCGGCAAAAGCCTTGAGATCGTCGAGCGCGGGATCCAGCACGTCGAGATGCCGCACCTCTGCGCCGTCTTTCACGAGGTAGAAGCGGGGAGGCTCTTTGCCAATCAGGTTAAAGAAGTCCAGCGGATCGCCGAATACGCTCATCGGATACGCGGGCCGGACCACGCTCTCGAATTCTTCCATTTCCATTTCGTCCCCCATGACAAGGGCGACCACCTTCGGTACATCGGGGACGGCCGCCAACTCGTTGAGCAACTCAGCGGCAGCTTGACAATGCTCGCAGGTGGCGCTGAGAACGGCCACGACAAACTCGCCATTCTTCAGGCTCAGCGTCTGTTCGCCGTCGACGAAGGTGTACTTCGCGAATGGCCCTTCCTCCGTGGAGGTAACTGCCGGTGGCTCGGCCTTGCCCCAGCCCACAAGCACAGCCCCCGCGACCACGGCAAGACCGGCCACTCCGAAGAACCGGCGTCGGCCGGAAGACGAACCCACGGGCACCCCTTCACCATCCAGCGCGGGGCGTTTGGTTCCGTACCACGCAGCCCCCGTCATGGCAAGAAGCACGATGTTCTTCAACAGGCTCGACCTGGGACCCATCGGGATGTACTTGCCGAAGCAGCCGCAATCTTCGAGACCCTGATACACCCACGCGTATGCAATCATGCCGGAGAATCCCACCAGCAGCGCCGCGGTTGCCGCCAAAGTGCCGCCGCGAAGGCGGAAACCCGCGATGAGACCCGCGCCCAGGAGAGACTCCACGCCGAGCATCGTCCAAGCCACCATGCGGACGAGGGATGGCTCCCGGACTAGCCCGTAGTAGGAAACCTGCACAGCAAACGTGGTCATATCCAGGGCCTTGGCGGCCGCGGAGAAGATGAACACCACACCCAAGAGCATTTCGAGGATCCGCGCGTATTTCATGCCTCCATTTTCGCATAGGAGGAACGGGCATGCAATTCCGCGGGGTGCCCGGGGGGGGGGGGTGGAGGGATTGTGGGAGACGATACTTGATGCTTGATATTTCCTTCCCAAAGTGAGGAAAATACCATCACCTGTCTGCGGAGGGGGTCAAGGCGTTGAGCGCACTCCGGTATTCAGACGGGATAACCATGAGAGGCGGGGAACAATGGCGAAAGAGAAGAAGGTCTATCTCATATCCAGCGGCGACTTCCG
>JADLGB010000129.1 GCA_020849535.1 Candidatus Hydrogenedentota bacterium | reverse complement strand
TGTCGGAAATGTTGTCGAGGTGGCCTCGGAAACGCAGCCACGGGCCAGCCATCGAAATGTGGTCGGTCGTGCATTTGCCCTTCGCCTTCAGGAGCAGCCGCAGGCCCTTCAGGTCCGTGCCTTCCCACGCGGGGAACGGGTCCAGAAGCTGTAGACGCTTCGAGTCCGGCTTCACGGCAACCGTGACGCCGCTGCCGTCTTTCGCGGGAGCGACGTAGCCTGGGTCTTCGCAGGCGAAACCTTTGGCCGGGAGTTCCAGGCCCGAAGGCGGGTCGAGCTTCACGTGCTCGCCCTTCTCGTTTGTGAGCGTATCGGTCAAGGGGTTGAAGGCCAGGCTGCCCGCCAGGGACAACGCCGTCACGATCTCGGGAGACGCCACGAACGCGTGGGTCTTGGCGTTGCCGTCGTTGCGCTTGGCGAAGTTACGGTTGAACGAGGTGATAATGGTGTTTGGCTGGTCGTTGCCGCCGTGGCGGTGACGTGACCACTGGCCGATGCAGGGGCCGCACGCGTTCGCGAGCACGACGCCGCCGATGGCCTCGAACTCTTTCAAGACGCCGTCGCGCTCGACGGTGTAGCGCACCTGCTCGGAGCCTGGGGTAATGGTGAATTCCGCCTTCGCTTTGACGCCCTTCTCGCGGGCCTGGCGCGCGAGCGATGCCGCGCGCGTCATATCCTCGTAGGAGGAGTTCGTGCAGGAGCCAATCAGACCGACCTCGACTTCGAGCGGCCACTGATGTTCCTTCGCAGCCTGACCGAGTTTTGAAATGGGCCACGCCAAGTCGGGCGTGAAGGGGCCATTCACATGCGGCTCCAGTTCGCTCAGGTTAATCTCAATAAGCTGGTCGTAATAAGCGCCGGGGTTCTCGTAGACCTCGGGATCGGGACGCAGGTGTTCCTTGTGCGCCTCGGCGGCCTTGGCCACGTCGGCGCGGTCCGTCGCCTGCAGATAGCGGACCATGGAATCGTCGAAAGCGAAGATGGAGGTTGTCGCGCCGATCTCCGCGCCCATGTTGCAGACCGTGCCCTTGCCCGTGCAGGAGAGCGTTTCCGAGCCGGGTCCGAAGTATTCGACGATGGCGCCGGTGCCGCCTTTGACGGTGAGAATGCCCGCCACCTTGAGGATGACATCCTTTGGCGAGGCCCAGCCGCTGAGCTTGCCGGTCAGCCGCACGCCGATAATCTTCGGAAACTTGAGTTCCCAAGCCATGCCCGCCATGACGTCCACCGCGTCGGCCCCACCGACGCCGATGGCGACCATGCCGAGGCCGCCGGCGTTGGGCGTGTGGGAGTCGGTGCCGATCATCATGCCGCCTGGGAAGGCGTAGTTTTCGAGGACCACCTGATGGATGATGCCCGCGCCGGGTTTCCAGAAGCCGATGCCATATTTGTTCGACACGGAGGCGAGGAAGTCATAGACCTCCTTGTTCACGTCGATCGCGGTGGCCAGATCGTCTTTGGCGCCGGTCTTCGCCTGGATGAGGTGATCGCAGTGCACCGTCGAGGGGACGGCCGTTTTCGCGCGGCCTGCCTGCATGAACTGCAAGAGGGCCATCTGTGCCGTCGCGTCCTGCATGGCCACACGGTCCGGGGCGAAGTCCACATAGGACTCCCCGCGCGCGAATGCTTGCGACGCAGCCCCGTCAAACAAATGCGCGTAAAGGATCTTCTCCGTCAGCGTCAGGGGACGCCCCACCACTTTGCGCGCCGCGGCAACCCATTCCGCCAGACGGCCATACACCGCCTGGATCATCTCGAAATCAAAAGCCATGGTTCACCTCATTCATCCCAGGAAACACGCAGGATCTTGCACACTTTGCGAGCGCATATGATAGATCGCCGCTGGGCAAAGGGGCAAATCGGGAACGGAGGAGCGCGGAGGCGGCGAGGGCCTCATCAGTACTGCCTAGCTCGCCGAGCGCGGCGGCACAGGACTGTGGGTACGGCAAAGCTGCCGGACTTTCAACTGGCCATCCTTTCTCCAACAAAGACACAGGCGAGGGCGCCTATGCCACACGTCTATCTCCCGTTCCCCATTTGCCTTGAACCTCCAATACCTTTAGGCAAACCGGGTTCCGGAAGATAGGAAAAGTTTAGTAAGGCATGGCAAGCGCGTGTGGCATAGCCACGCCACGGCGTGGCTGTGCTCTTTAAGGCGGCCATGGCGCGAGATGATCTGAAATACCGTCCCGGCTCACTGCCAGGCTCAGTCCTGTGCCGCCGCGCTCGGAGAGCGAGGCGGTACCAGAGAGGGCCGTGTTCCTGCTGGTTGTTCCTGGGGTCTGTTGAGCCCGCGTGCAGTGAATACTTGACGCCCTTGCGCACGTATCGTCAGCCTCTCACGGGCATGCTAAACTGGGCACCGATTCATTCAGCGGCTTGACAACGGAGGGACAGGACCTTGTCGAGAGGAACTCGTGCCATGGATGTTGGACACCTGGAAACTGCGTTGGCGGGGTTGCCGTGGATGGATCCGCACACGCATATGGATGCGGCGCATCTGGCGGCGCGGGGGTTGGATGACATCCTGCTCTACCACATGGCCGTGAGCGATTTGTATGCCGCGGGGTGTCCGAGCGGGTGCCGGGTGCCGGAAGACCGGACGGAGGCCGAGGCGCAGCGGCGGGTCGTGGAGGCGCTGCCGTACCTGCCCAAGGTGCGGAACACAGCCATGGCCTGGGGCACGCGCATTATCCTGGAGGACCTCTACTGCTGGCACGAGCCGGTCACGGCAGATAACTGGGAGCGGCTTGACGCGATTATTCGCGAGCGTGCGGCGGATCCCGCGTGGCCGCGCGAAATCTTGCGGAGGGCGGGAATTGTGCGCACGGGTACGGAACTGTGGCGCGGGCGCGACGGGTCGGCGGATGACCTGTTTCAGTATTCATTGGAATGGGCCTTCTTCGCGCGGACGCAGTGGGGCCAGCCGGACATCCCCTTGTTCGAACTGGAGCGCACGTGGAACGAGACGGAGCCCGGCGTGCCCATCTCCGTCACTTTCGACCGGCAGACGGCTCCGCCTTTGGCCAAGACGATCCGAAACGCGGACGACGTGCACGAGGCGGTGGCCCATTACTGCGCGTTGATTCCGTATGGCCGCGTCCTGGCGACCGCCCAGCACATCTCCACGGACATCGCGTACGGCGATCCTGGTGAGGCGGAGATGTCGGCCGCGCTTCGCAATCGCGCCAATGCGGGGGATGCCGAGCGCGATGTGTATGCAAGTTACATCCTTCACCGTTTTCTGGGCGAACTCGAAGAGCGGGGCGATCAGATCGTATTCCAATTCTCGCTGGGGGCCGAGCCGCTGCCGCACGAATCCGCAGGGCGGCTGAGCCAGCGCACGATAGGGCACGTCGCTGAGCTTGTCGCGCGGTATCCGCGCCTGCGGTTCATGTGCTTCCTCGCGAGCCGCCACGGCAACCAGTCCCTCTGCACCCTCGCGCGCGAACTACCCAACTTCTCGCTCGCCGGGTACTGGTGGCACAACTTCTTCCCCGGCGCTATCCGCCAGGTCATGGAGGAGCGCCTCGACATGCTGCCCCTGAACAAGCAGATCGGGTTCTTCAGCGACGCCTACTGCGCGGACTGGGCCTACGCGAAGGCCATCCTCGTGCGGAAGCAAATGGCCCAGGTGCTTGCGCAGAAGATCGAATCAGGGCAGTACACGGAGGAAGAGGCGCTGGGGATCGCGAAGGCAATCGTGCACGATTCGGCGTGGGAGCTGCTGGGGATGTGACCGCGTCATGCCAGACAATCACCCATAGATGATGGAGCATGTCTACACCGCCCCCATTGACAAACGCCCTTCTGCAGATTACACTATACAAGTAGTTGTTACTATATAATACATGTCAGGCTCGGGCAATTTGCAGGGGGCGAGCATGGACCAGCGGGGCGATTCGGGTTTCCTCAGCAGGCGTGGCGCTGCGCATCGCATGGCGGTGGTATTGGCCGTTGTGTTGGGCATTGCGGCTATCGCCACGGTATCCACGGGGACGTTTCTACTCGTCCGCCGTCAGGCGGAACTCAAGGCGCAGAACGAAGAGATGAGCCGTGCCTTGGCGGAGGCCAACCAATCCCGCGAGCAAGCCGAGGCGCAGCGGACCGCCACGGAGGTGGTCGCCTATCGCGATGCGTTGCGTCTCGCGGACGAATGCATCAAGGGATTCCAAGCGGAACGCGCGCGGGAAGCGCTTGAGAATGCGCCCCGGTCTCTCCGTAACTGGGAGTGGGGCTACCTGAAACGTAAGCTGGCGTTGCCCGCCCGCGTGTTCCAAGGGCACACCAAGGGCGTGTCGCATGTGGAATTCAGCCCCGACAACACCAAACTCGTCACCGCGTCCGCCGATGGAACGGCCATTGTCTGGGATTTGCAGACACGGGACGTGCTCCTTCATCTCAAAGGACACATTGCGGGAGTCGCAACCGCGTGGCTCACTGAAGATGGGCGACGTGTAGTCACGGAATCGTATGACGGGACCTCCAGAGTCTGGGACGCGCAGACGGGCCAGTGCGAACGGACTCTGCCCGTCAATCCGGAAGCATTGTTCCGTTTGCGCGCGAATTCCGGGACGGTGCGGTTTGTCACGCGAACCGATTGGGAGGCGCTGCTGTGGGATGTTCACAGCACCGAGCCGGTGCGCCGGTTCGAGGTGAACAAGATGCGGTTGAAGTCTGCCTGGATGAGTCCCAGCGGCGAGCAGGTCGTCTTGCTCCTCAACAATGGGCGACTCTGCGTCTTTGATGCGAACAGCGGGGATCTGCTTCTAACCACCGACGGCGAGCAGGCAACGTTTTCAGAGGACGGAATGCAATTCTTCATCCGGGAGAAGTACCGCACGAGCATCTGGAACACAACCACATGGGAGCGCATGAAAAAGGAATTGCCGAAAGACGCAGACATGGATTGGCAAGAAGAGTCATCGTCGAAACCCGAGATAGCTCTGAACAACCACCGTCGGCGGTCCACATTCGAACAACACTACGTGTATTCGCCGGATTTGCAGTATGTCGCGGGCTTTGATGGGCGTGCTCTCACAATCAGGGACACCATCACAAATGAAGAGAGCATTCGTATCGATACCAAGTCTGATCCCTTGCGCACGGTCTGCTGGAATCCTGCCGGGAGCGCGCTGCTCGGCGTGACGAAGTCTGGCGTCGTGACCGTGTGGGATGGCAGCACCGGCAGCCCGATAGCTTCTCTCGTTGATGACCGTTCCACATGCCCCAGCTCTACAGCCTACTTCACAACGGACGGACAAGGCATCGTGACGCATACCGCGACGGAGAACCCCCAGGGCGACTGTGCGGCGGACACACTTTGGGATGTCTCGGTGCTGGAGGCGCCGCGTGTCCGGTTTCGCGCGGGCTTCGCCCATTATTTCGTCGCGACGACCGGCAACACGATCTCTTCGCGCGAACTGATTCAGCGCTATTCCGGAGATCCCTTGTGGTACCAGGAGTCCTGGAAAGCATTGGAAGAGATCTTTGACCTTGGATCCGCTTACGCCGACAGATACCCACTTGCGTCAGCCGTAAATCCCACCGGAGACAGGGCCATTGCCGTATTCAAAGATGGCGCTCCCGGCATTTGGGATATTCAAAACAAGCAACTTCTCGATCCTCTCTATATGTCCGCCAAACCGTGGGCGACGCTTGACTGGAGCCGGGATGGCCGATGGATTGCCAGCGGTGGCAGCGACGGCGCGGCCAGGGTCTGGCCAGCCGAACCCAACGCGCCCTGCACCGATGTATGGCCGGAGGAAACGGAAGATCTGCGTGCGCGGTATGCTTTCGACAGCACGCTGTACCCGCTCAACATGCTATGGGCCATGCAGCATCCGGAGGATATGGACTCCGAGGCATGGCGGCAGCTCACCTCCGAGGATGTCGTCACGGTAGCAGCCGCCGCGGTCAGCCCATCTGGGAAACAGGTTGCCGTCGCAGGCAGCGATGGGAGCCTGTCTTGGTGGGACCTGGACTTGGGCCAACGGCTCCATTGGTTCCGCGATCCGAGCGCACCGATTGTCAGTGTTGAATTCGGTTCCGACGGTGCAACCATCGTCTTCACATATGCCGATGGTAATGCACAAGCATGCGATGTGGTGTCGGGACAACGGATCGGCGGATTACCGGCGGATGCGCGCGCGGGCGACGCAATAGGTAACGACCGGACTCAGGACTCTTCGCAGCTACGCTGCGCATCACCGGACGGGACGAGGGAATTCTCCCTCTCGCGTGACGGCACACTCAAGGTTTGCGATGGGAAGAACGGAGCCGAGCTTCTGAGTATCCCGGTTCCTGCGAACGTCATCGCCGCGTTCGGAATAGACGCCGATGGCCAACGCCTCGTCATCGTGTATCGGGATTTCACGGTGCGGACGGTAGACGCGGAACCTTGGGATACTTAACTTATCGGTAAGCGCGGTGTCTTGAAACACGCGCCTTTACTCAATGCTTCAGGAACTCTGCCGAATCAGCGGGCACGTCATTCGCGCTTGGTTTCACGACCTACCCAGACATCGGGTACTATCACCCTCAGAATGATGAACGTTGGGGGGCCTTCTCATGCAAATCAATCGAGTATTGGCCGGTTTGGGCATGGCTCTGACCGCGCTGCTTGTCACGGGCTTCGCGAGCGAGGCGCAGGAGGGAATGGCGGTCATCGCTGACAAGGCTGCTGAAGCTCCGCGCCGGTGGTGTGTGGAGGTGTCGCTGGAACGGGGCGCATTCACCATTGAAGTGGACGAACGTTCGTTCAGCTTTCGAGGGGATGAGAGCGACCCGGGGCAGATTCTCATCGGTTTCGACGGACAGGCGCCGCCGGTGAAGTATCGCCTCTGGCCGGACATGGCGGGCTGGCAGTTGGAGGACAAGTGGAAGGCCCACTACGCGAAGGAATTCGCCGCCCTGCCGGGATGGCGGCATCGCGTTATTCGCGTGTGTGTGGACGCGGACCGCGCGCTGCGGCGTGTCTGGGTGGATGGGAGGCTCGTCCGGAGCTGGCAGGCTGCGGATGCGTCCGCGTTTCGCCTCGCCATCGCGCAGGCCGGACAGCAGACTCCTCCGCCCGCCCGCGAAATCGAAGCGGGCATGGGCCGTTTCCTCGAACTCGATCTGGATACGTACTTCAATGCGGGGTCTGATACCGCACATGCCCCCGGCGCGTTCATCGAGTTGGAGGGTCCGGCAAAGCTGCGCTACGCCTCCAACGCCACCGAACACCGAAACCTCGACCTCGGCAAGATCACCTATCGCGATGAGCACCTGGATAAAGGCCCGTTCCAGCATTTGAGCTATCCCTACCTCGTGTGCGACGCGATGTCATCTGACCCGCAGCGCGCAATCTTTCGTGTGCCCGCGCGCTTCTACGATCGGCTCCACTTGCTCTGCTATGCCGATGGCGACGCGGGCGAGGTGCCACGCGCCGCGCTGCGCTTCATGAAGGTCGAACGCGCGCGTTTCTACACGAGGGAGTTTGGAGTCGAGGCGGATCACGGCGTGCGCGTTCTGGAAGAGCTGGTCATTGGCGGCAAACGCTGCGCCCATGTCGTGGTGGATTTGAATCCCGCTGCGTTTCAGGAATTTGTCACGGAGCCTGAAAACGAGTTTCTCGAGTTCGAGCTGACGCGACCCGTGGTCATGGATTCCAACTCGTTTGAGCATCCTGCCGGACCGCTGAGCAGCATCCACGTTATCGCGATGGCGCTCGAAGAGGCGCCTGTGACCATGACTGTGACGTCGAAGGTGCCGGGCCACCTCTTCGAACGGGCGGAAGACGCGGTCATGCGGATACGCTTTGACTCAAACTGCGATGCGGAAGTGTCCGGGGCCGCTTATATCACGGTTCGCAAGCATGACGGGGAGATCCAAGATGTAGATTATGCCCTTCATCTCGCCGCGCACGGCGACAAGACCCTGAACTTCCACGTGAGCGATGCGCCTGTGGGCACGTCCGCGTTAGTAGTCCGTTTGGAGGTTGCGGACAGTGCGGGCGACACGCGAGTCCTGGAAAGAGAAACCTCCTTTGCCATCCTGCCGAAGTTCGAGCGCAAGGCCGAGGACTCTCCTTTTGGCATGTGGTCCTTCTTTGAAGGCCACCACGGCGCGGACATCGAAACGACCTGCGAACTGCTGCGCAAAGCGGGCGTGAAGGGAACGCTCACCAATTTCATTCTCGGGATCGAGCCGTCCACCTGGGAGGAAAACGCGCGGCGCACGGAGCTGCTGCGGCAATACGGGCTCGTGCCTAACTGGAGCTATCTCGCAGGCATCGCGAACACGGCGCTGGATGGGTTGGGCGATATGGACACCAAGTTTGCGTGGGTGAAGGCGCATCCCCAGGCGACGCACTACAACCTGTTCTGGGAAACGAACGTGAGCCGGCGCGCGCCCCGCATCTGTCCTCCGGAGATTCGTGGGCAAGCCCCCATGGAATGGAACGAGGAAGAGCAGCAGCGCATCAACACGTACCTGGAGTTCGGGAAGACCTGGGCGGCGCGCGCACGGCAAGACGCGCCCGATATCAAGCTCTGCTTTGGCAGCGGTTTCCCGGATTTCACTGCCGCGATGCTCGGCGCGGGCTTTCCGCTTGAATACATCGATGGACTCGGACTCGACTTCGACATGTATATGTCCGCGCCGGAAGACCAGCCTTCGATGTGGTACGCGCCGTTCTCCGGCATCTACTACCTGCGCGAGCTGCGCAAGGTCTACCAATGCGAGGACAAGCCCATCTGGCTGACCGAAGCGATCTACTGCCCGACATCGCCCATCTGGATCTCCGAACGCCAGCAGGCGGACTACTACGTGCGCGCGCACCTTCTCGGGCTGGCCATGGGCGTCGAACGCTTCGGCATGTGCGCTGAGCCCATCGATCCCGACGGCTGGTATCACTACAGCCACTACGGGCCCGTGGGGCTGTGTCATGCGTCCCCGGAGGTGAATCCGCGCGAGGCATTCTGCGCGTACGCCGCGATGACGGGCGTTTTGGACGGCGCTGCTTTCGACGCGATGGTGGACCTGGGCTCGCCCCACGCCTACGGCGTGCGCTATCGCAAGGCGGATGGAAACAGCGTGCACGCGTTTTGGACCGTGAATGGCGAGCGCGAGTTGCGCGTGCAGTTTGAAGGCAAAGACGCGTTTACCGTCTACAATCGTGATGGCCGGGATATCACGCAGAATGCGATCGATCGGCAACGCAAGTCGGGGCTGACGCGTCTCACGCTTCACCTCGACGAGTCGCCCGTCTACCTCGTCGGACCGCGAGATATTCAGGAATTGAAACTTTTGGACTGTGAGACGGTATCGCCTCCTCGTGGTGCGAAGACGCTGGTTCGTTTCCGTACCCTCGAAGGATGGGAGGCGGCGTCCGAGCCAGTTGAAGGATACGAGGAACTCAATCGCTCCACACCGATCGCCTGGGCCAACCTGGACCTGCAAGCCAAAGGCGGCGGATTGAACGTCCGGTCACCCGAATCCCAGAAGACGCATCCACTCGAAACGCTGTGCATGGTCGTGCGTCGCACGGGCGATGCCCCGGAAATACCCGCCGATGCGAAAGCCATCGGTGTGAACGTGCGGGCGGATCGGTCGTGGGGCCGCGTGGTGTACATGCTCCAAGATGCGAACGGGAACCAGTGGTACTCGGCGTTTTCGCAAACGCCCATCGATGTGGATGGGCGCGTCTACCTGGAGACGCCGCTCCCGAAGGCGCCATCGGAGAGCAATCCTGCGTACCAGAACTATGGGCCTTGGCGGCGCGAAAAGGGTGATGTGATTCCGGAGTACCCCATGCGACTCACGGGACTCCTGTTGGAGACGCGCACCCACGCGATCCACGGTCCCGACCTCGTGCCACTTTCGCGCGACGGGTTCACCATCGAGTCCATTGCGGTGCGCGACTAGACGCTAGGCATTGCGGATGAAGATGGACACCGTCTTTCGCGGTTGCGCGAAAGACGGTGTCCATCTCGTTTGACTGCCGATCCCTGCCGCGCGTTGCCTTACACGGCCGGGGGCTCGGGAGTCGGGAGGGGAGGAGGCGGTGTGACGGTCTTGCGGTTGCGGGTGAACACTTCGTCCCAGTCGAGGTGTGCGGTGACTTTCATGAGGATGGCGAGCGTCACCACGGAGCCAATCGCCACGGTGAGTCCCGTCACGCCTTCCAGGAAGAAGGTATACGAGAACAGCACCAGGAAGAAGAGCTGGCCCGCAATGGCGATCTTCCACGGGAAACGCCCGCGCAGCGCGGCGTAGAGGTAGCCGGTCACCAGGCTCACGGACACGACGGCTGAAACAAGAAACGACACGTGAATCCAGATCAGCCCCACCATGTAGGCCAGCAGCAGGTGAAACGCGAAGAAGCCCGACGCCACGAAAAGGTAGTGCATGGGGTGGATGTTGATCTTGTAGAGAATACCGATGGTCGCCACGAGCACAAAGAAGAACACCAGGCACACCGGCGCGAAGAAGGTGATGCGCGACGTGAGCGGACCGGGATTCAGCTTCTCGGGGATGATCACGCCGATCTTCTCGCGCGTGATGAGGTCGCTCGCGTCCCAGGTCAGCAACATGCCTTCCTCGCTCGCCTGGGCATCCATCGGGGATAGGCAGCCCTCGGGATAGTCCACATCGCGGAAGTTCGTGTTGACGGCAAGCCGCAGGTTTTGCACGCGCCCCGCGTTCGGGTCCAACTCGTAGTGCCATGTGCTGGTGCCGCGCGTGCGGTACGTCACACGGAACTTCGTGGTTTGCCCGGGCTGCTGCTCGATCAACTCATTGACCCCTTCGCGGGTATTGATGGTCGTGCTGAGTTTCTTTTCATCCAGCGCCATGTCGAAGGCGTCATAGGTGCCTTCGGGATCCGGGAAATCGAAGTGGAGGCGTACCTTCTGCGCCACTTGGGTGTCGTTGAGCACGGTGTACTCACCTGAGAAGTCGCACCAGTACGTCGGGTACCAGATCAAGCCCTTCTTTCGGTATTCAGTGGTGAGCTTTACTTGCACGTCATTGCTGGCAGGCATGATCCATCGCACCTGCTCGCTGCCCGGAATCTGCACCGAGAGGGCCGGCGCCTTCTGGATGAGCGGGACGCCCCACAAGGCCTCCACCTTATCGCCGAGGCGCCCGCCAAACTCGTTGGAGCGCATGGTGGTGGTCACGCCAAGGGTCCACCAGCCGGCACACGCCAGCACGAAGATGGCGCCAATCGCCGTGATTCGCCACATACTCATCTCAAACCTCCTTTCGAGGGTTTGGAAATCCTCGCTTCACTTGGCCAAGGCGGTAGCATGCGTTGTCTACACGATCCCATTCATTGGTTAGGTTCTTGCAGACGCGCGGTGTTCACCACTGGCTCCTTATACGAAACTGCCAAGGTCATGGCCTCGCCGCGGTAGAAGGCCCGCGAGAAGAAGTGGGGTTTGCCGACGAATTCCGCGGGTACCTGCCAACTCGTGCCCTCGCTTGGACTGACAGGTCCTTCGAGCGAGAGCAGGTCGACCCGCGCCGGAAGCGCGATGCCCACGCGGACATCCTGCGACGCGAGACCCGTCTCGGGGAGCGTGGTTTCCAGCCGGCCTTGGAGTCCCAGCTTGGTGCCTTCCTGGAGGAAGGCCAGCTCAATGTGTGATACCCCTGCAGGTTCGACCGGAATCATCCAAGCGCCCTCGTCACCGGTGTAGACTTTCTTCGGGGCGCCATTGACTTTCAGCGACCAGATTTCCGCGCCGTCGATGGCCTTGAGCATCATGCGAGGACCGGTTTCCGCGGGCACGTCCATCACGAGAACGGACAGGATCTTCCCATTCTCCTCGAAGGAGTTGAAGAAGTAGATCGCCTCCAACACGGTTGACGGCGCGCTGACCTGCTGATAGCGCGCCGGCGTCAGCGTGAGCACGGCTCCGGGGGGAACCGTCGTGAAGTGGCGGCTCTTGACGAGTTGCTCGGCGAACAGCGGCCCCAGACGCTCAATGGGAACGCCCGGCACCAGACCCTGGGCGGTCACGGCGATCTGGCCATCCTCAGGGTTTTCCACGATGCACCGATCCTGGCGGCCCGTGTTGCCGATGACCACGGGAAGCGTCAATTCGAGTGGGGCGCCGTCCGCGACATTCTCGACCACGAACTCGAGGGTGAATGGCTCCTGATACTCGGGTGGAAGCCGCAAGGTGCAAAGCCCCTCGCTGTTGGGCTCGCCGATCGATCCCTGCAAGGACGAAGTGACGAGCTTGGCGCCTTGGGGCACGCGCACGTCCAGCGTGCCCGCCAATGGCCGAAGCGGAACGCAATACATGGTGAGATAAAGGCGCGCATCGCGCAATTCGATACGAGACAGCGCATCGACCTCGATTGGCACCACTGCTTCAGCGTGTTCCTTGCCTGCGAAGGTTACGCGGAACTGCGTGCTCGCGGCGAAGCGGTACGTGCCGTCCACGTCCGGCAGGCCGGGACATTCCACCAGTTTTGATTCCGCGGGCAAGCTGATACTCAGTGAGTTCTGAAGCGCGGTTGGAATGCTGAAGGCTATTGCACGTGTGCCGCCCTCATCCGAGACCCGCACGAGAAACCGCGCCATCAGTTGGAACTCCCCGGGCACCGCGTCGGGGAGAAGCGCGATACGATTGGTGTCCCCCGAGCAGACAACCGTCGCGCCGCTCGACTGCTCGAGTTGCGTCAGGATGGCGTCCTCGCCGAACAGGGGAATCGGGGCTGGAGTACCTGAAAGCACCTTTCCCGAGATCAAGACCTGGACTTGGGCGCTTTCGGTGGAGGCTTCGATACGGTAGCGGGCCT
>JADLGB010000128.1 GCA_020849535.1 Candidatus Hydrogenedentota bacterium | reverse complement strand
GTTGAGGTCCAGGGGCCCCAGGTGAAAACCCGGGAAGGTCTTTTCCAGGCCGCGAATACGGATTGCTTCGATCGTCTCCACCACCATCGTTGCCTCCTTTGCGCATTGGCGCGAGCCGAGTCATCGGGACCGCCATATGTCCGTCCGCGAAAACCGCAATCAAGCTTGCTTCGTGAAAGCAGCCACGCCGCGGCGTGGCCGCACTCCAAAATGTGCCTCATTCAAAGACAAAAGTCTTTGGGAGGGGGTCCGGGGGAAACCTTTCCTCAGAAAGGGTTCCCCCGGCGGCCCGCGTGCTTCGTCGAGGTGGCCGGCTGATCGAGCAGCCGGTGCACCAGTTTCAATAGTTCCTCCTCCGTCATGCCCGCTTCGCGGCCTTCGCGCAGGGCCTCCGCGATTAGGGAGGCCGCCTGGGCGCGCTTCGCCTCGCGGCTGCGCGCGGTACCCTCCTCCGACACGAAGGTGCCGAGCCCTTGTTTGCGATAGATGATGCCTTCGCGCTCGAGTTCCTCATACGCGCGCTTGACGGTGATCAGACTCACGAGCAGTTCCTCCGCCAGCGCCCGGAATGAAGGCAGCGGCGCGCCCGGCGCGAGGCGTCCTTCGCTAATCTCGCGTTTGACTCCGTCGACGATCTGTTGGTAGAGGGTTCCCGGCGCCGCCGGTGAGATCGGGCGGAGGATGAGTCGCTTATGCGGTGCGTGGGCCATTAAGTGTATATATAGCATATACACAGCATATTGTCCAGAGAATTTTTCGGGGGCATCGGACGGATAGGACCGATCGGACCGATTGGACGGAGGTAGCGGGATGTTACCCTGCGTTGCGTTGGGGGTAATCTTGGGATAGAGTGCGGGGGTTGTGGACCGGGGTTCAGGTCCGCAGGAGACAGCACAAAGGAGACGGGTCATGGTTGCAGGTTTCGGCCGTGGGATTCGGTCGCTGATGATTGCGGCGGTCTGGGTTGGCGTGGCGTTGGCGTGGGCGGCGCCGGGGTGGGCCGCGGAGGGCGAGGCGAAGAAGGAGGCCAAGCCCGTGAAGGCCGAGCCGGTAATGCCGGATGTGGATTGGGTGCTCGAGCACAATCTCGATGACAAGGGCAAAGGGCCGCAACCGGAGTTCCGCAAGACGAAGGGCTGGAAGATGGCGGACTACACCGGGACCGGCGCGGTGAAGGTCGAGGATGGCACGGTGATCCTCGAAATGGGCAACGAGATGACGGGCGTCAAGTGGCACGGCCCGATCACGCGCATGAACTATGAAATTACGCTCGATGCGAAGCGCGTGGATGGCAGCGACTTCTTCTGCGGCCTCACCTTCCCGTATGGCGAGGACCCGTGTTCGTTCATCGTGGGTGGCTGGGGCGGCACCTGCGTGGGGATTTCGTCAATTGATTTCTACGATGCGTACAACAACGAGACGGCGCGCTTTCGCGAGTTCGAGCTGAACCGCTGGTACCGCATCCGCGTGCGGGTGACGGAAGGAAAGATCGAGGCGTGGATCGATGATGATCAGCTCGTGAACCTCGAGGTCAAGAAGCGGAAAATTGGCATTCGCTGGGAGATGCAGGCGTGCGTGCCGTTGGGCATTGCGACGTGGCGGACGACCGGGGCGATCCGGAATATCCGGATGGCGGCGCTGCCGGCACCGATTGGGGCCGCCGCGGTGGAGAAGAAGTGAAGCAAGGATGACAGGCGGGGGCGCCTGTCCCACATGGCATGCCCGATAGGACGGATCAGACCGATCGGACAAGCACAGCGAAGATAGCTTAGCTGTGCTTTTAGACTTCTCCGTGGCCTTCGTAGACGAGTCCGAATATGAGGTCGGCGGTCTCGCCGGATTCGGTCTTCGCGGGCAGTTTGAGGTAGATGAACTTCCAATCGTCCCCGCCTTCGGCGAGGCGCGGGAACTCGCCCTCCCCTTCCGCGCCTTTCAGGGGCTGCATGCTGAGCGTGTTCGGATGCTCGTCGTAGGTGTCCTTTCCGCTGGTCTTCGCAAGCGTGTCATGGTCAGTAATGGCATCCATCGCAGTATCGTATTTCGCTGGGACCAGCACAGCCATGTAGGGAAACGGCGTCGTGCCGAGGTGGTTGCCGTCTTGGGGGATGATGCCCAGGCGTAAGGTGTAGACACCCTTCTCGATATCATCCTTACGGAAGTCCTTGCGCGTTTCGTGAACGCGCACGGCGCCGAGGAAGGTGACTTCCTTGATGGAGTCGAGGGCAGTCTGTCCGGACGCGGGTTTAGCGGTGAGCGGTATGTCCTTGCGGAACCAGAACTCGAAGATGGGCTTGTCGCCGATCGAGAGCTGAACGGCCTTGGTGTCAAGCGCGTCGCGGAGGGCCTGGGCCAATTCTGCGGGTGGCGGGGTCTCGGTGAGTTTCAACACGGTCTCTTGCGCCAGCACGGGAAGCGCACAGAGAATCGCGATACCCGCAATGGACACGATACGATTTCGCCGAGCTGTCCAGACATTCCGCATTTTCGGGTGACTCCTATGTATTTCAGCGCGATGCCTTTTGCGTTTAAGAAAGAGGGTTCGACGCGCACCGCATGCCCGCCGAACCCTGATACTTCACCCAATCCCAGACGTGCCCAGCAGCCCTACAGCGAGAAGGTTCCGAGGAACGCGCTACGGCGGTCCAGGTTGGTCCATGTCATGCCCAGACCTTCACCGGAGAAGCGGGCGATGTTGGTATAGGCCGGGAGTGCATTCTCCACTTCCGTGAGGGGCGGATAGAAGGTGTATTCATTGCCGCACAGGTGATCGTCGCCGCCGAGACAGCGTGTGGATACTTCGACGAGGTCACCTGCCTTCACGTGGCCACAGCCGGAGGCTTTGCATTCGCCCAAGCTTGTCTCGATGGGTGCGGTCTGCGTCGCAACGATATTCTCGGTGAGCTTGCCGCCCAGCCTTTCGGCGAGGTTCACAAGTGCGCCGCGCTGCTCCTCGGTGGCCGAGGCGTCCACGATCAACAGGGACTTCGCGGGGAAAGCGTCTTGATAAGTGTTGCCGAGCGTGTTGCTCGCGCGGACCACGGCGATGACCTTCAATCCATCCAGCGAGACGCCATTCCACGCGCCGCGGTCGATGGCCCAGGTGACGATGGCCTCGCCGCCGGTGACACCGACTTCGCCATTGGCGTAGCAGGGTCCAGTGTAGATATCGCAGGAACGCGCTTCGAGGTATCTGCCTTGGATTTGCGGGGCTCGTAAGGCAGGGTCCGCCGCCCACGCGCCCAGGGGAACGAGCAAAACTGCGGCAACTGCCATTCGGCTCCAGTGTCGCATGATCGAGTCTCCAAGTTGAGACGGCAAAGGGGGGCCGTCTAGTACGCACAGCTTAACCTATCCGCGATAACACCCCCGGCCGGGCCGGCATTCCGAGCGGTCAACGGGTTCTCCGTCGGGGCCAAAGGTCTGATGTGTGCAGGTGCACCAGTAGACGCCGCTCGCGAAGGCGTCGCCCTCGCGTTCATCGGCCTGGTAGTACATTTCTTTGGCGCGTATGTGTTTACACGGGAACATCATTACGGATGGTTGCGTCTCCATGATCTATCGCTCCCTTCAGCCGGCCGCCGCCAAGAGCGCGCGCTTCACGGCGACTTTCGCCAGTTGCACCTTATATCCATTCATGCTCAGGGGCTTGGCGTCCGCAACGGCGGAGGTTCCGCACGCGGCGGCCGCGGCTTCGTCGATCGCTTTGCCTTCGAGGGTCTTCGCGGCCGCATCAACCACCCAGGGCGTGGGCGCCACGTGGCCAAGCACAACGCGGACGTTCTGCGCCGAACCGCCCGCATCTGTGTAGGCCACGGACGCGGTCACCAGGGGCCAATCAAGGCCATGTCGTTCGCGCACCTCATACGTGGCGTTTCGGGTCTGGGCCGCTGGAATCGTGATGTGAGTCAGCACTTCACCGGCGGCGAGGGAAGTCAGGGATTCTTCCGGCGCGGAGGGAGTCTTGAAGAAGTCCGCCGCCGGGATGTCGCGCATTTGTTTGTCCGCGCCGCGCACGTTGAATGTGGCGTCCAGGGCGATGAGGCCGGGGGCGAGGCTGGACACGTTGACGAACTTGGCGGGGCCATCATTGCCGAAGATGGCATGATAGCGATTGTCGCCCTCCAAAACGAGTGAAGCGCCGTTGTTCATGCCAAACAGGCCGAAGCCATTGCGATAGTACCAACAGCGTGGGTGCTGACAAAGGTCGCCGCCTACGGTGCCCATGTTGGCAATCTGAGGGCTGCCGATGCCTTTGATCGCGGTCACCAGACAGGGGTAGAGTCGCGCGACATCGGGATGCGCGGCGAGTTCCGACAGTGTGGTCATCGCGCCGATGCGCACGGCGTCGCTCGAGACCTCGATTCCGCGCAATTCCTCGATGCTCTTGAGGCTCACCACACGCGCGGGATTGACGATACCTTGCTTCATTGCGGTGAGGAGGTCGGTTCCACCCGCCAGAACGGCCACGGGACCCGAGGCAGAGGTCAAAAGGGCCTGGGCCTCGTCGAGCGTCGCGGGTTGGGCGTATTCAAAAGCGTTCATGCGAGTTTCCCTCCCTGCTCGAGAGCAGCCAGGACCCTGTTCGGCGTGAGTGGAATTGTGGGCACGCGGACCCCGCAGGCATTCGCGACGGCGTTTGAGATGGCCGCGCCCGGAGAGATCACCGGAGGCTCGCCCAAACCAATGACGCCGCGCTCGTCATACCCGGGCCCCGTCATCATGTGCACCTTCAACGTTCCCACGTCGGCGAGTCCTGCCAGCTTGTAGAATTCCATATCCGCGTTGAGCATGCGGCCTGTGACTGGGTCGTAGATGCTCTCTTCATAGAGGGCATAGGTTACGCCCATGATCATGGCGCCGTAGACCTGACTTTCAGCCGTCTTCAGGTCGACGATCAGACCGCAATCCTGCACCGCCACGAACTCATTGATGGTGACGCGACCCGTTTCGATATCCACGGTGACGTCGGCCATCTGCACGCCGCCCACGCCGCTGTTGTCCAGTTGCGTGCCGTCCGAAGCGGGCTTGCTGCCTTTGCCAGTGACCGGAATTTGCCCAAGCAGGCTGCACGCCTTCACCCAGGGCATCGATTTGGATGCGTCGCCCACAACGTGAATGGAACCTTGCCACGCTTCGAGCTGATCGGCGCCCACACCCAGCGCCGGCGCGACCTTTTCGAACAAGGCGTTCAAGGCCGCGGTGGCGGCGTCACGCGTAGAAGTGGAAACACCGCCCACCGTGGTGCTGCCGCCCGATGCGCCCGACGCGGGATATTCGTTTCGTCCGATGTTGACTTGCACGTTTTCGAGAGGAAGTCCCAGCGTCTCAGCGACGACGATGCCAACCACAGTGCGCGTGCCGGAACCCAGATCCTGGGTGCCGATGTTCACAGAGGCCGAACCATCGGGATTGATCGTCACGGTGCTTTCAGACTTGTGCCCTGCGCCGCCCCACGTGTGAAGGGAGATACCCAGGCCACGCTTGAGCGGCCCCGGAGTGGAGTCGCCGCGCGGATGGGCCTTGTCCTTGTAGCCGATGAGGTCCGCGGCGATACGCAGTTCCTCGCGATAGACGTCAGGGCGCTCCGTGTAGTCGAGGTTCTTGAGGAAAAACTCAAGCGAGTCCACCCCGGCGGCTGCGGCGAGGTCTTCCAACGCGGCCATGGTCACCAGGCAGGACTGCGGGTGCCCCGGCGCGCGCCAAGGACGTTGCGAGCCGCGATTGGTGCGCACACTGCGCGACACGCGACGGATGTTTGGGATGTTGCCAAAAATATAGGGCACGCCGAGCGCGCGAGAACCTCCCATGCCGCCGGAGCCCCACGCGGTGGAATCCCACACCGTGATGCGCCCATCCTTCGATGCGCCCGCGCGCACGTTGGCAAACGCGGAAGGCCGCGCGCCGGCGGCCATCAATTCGTGATCGCGTTCCAACATGAGCTTGACGGGCTTGCCGGTCTCCTTAGCGATGCGCGTGCAGATGGCACCCCACTGGTCCGAGTCAAACTTCGAGCCGAAGCCGCCGCCCATGTACTGGCAGTCTACGTGAATCTGGCTGGCGGGCATGCCCGCGGCATCCGCAAGGCCCGCCGCGTAAGCGGAGACATTCTGCGTGGAAGGCCAGATGTACATGGCGTTATCGCGATACTCGGCCACTTGACCGTGGGCTTCCATACAGCAGTGCGTGATCGCGGCCGCGCCGTAATGGCCTTCGATCTTGACTTCCGCTTCATTGAACGTTTTGTCGACGGTCGCCGCATCCGGGATCTCGTCGCGTTGTTCTTTCGTTTCGGCCTTCTCGAGAAGGACATCATTCATCTGAGGTGTCTGAACTTCATATACGACCTTGATTGACTTGAGTGCTTCGTGAGCGATTTCTTCGGAGGTGGCGGCGAGCGAAGCGACGACCTGGCCCGCGAAACGGACTTCGTCGCCATCCTTCATTTCCGGCCATGCGCCGACGACTCCTTTGATCTGCGTTGCGGCACTTGTGTCGATCGAGACAACCTTCGCCGATCCATAGGGTGCCCAAAGGAGGCGGGCGTAAATCATGCCGGGGCGACTGATGTCGTAGGCATATTTCGCGCGTCCAGTTGACTTCACGGGGCCGTCGAGCCGGCTGATACGCTTGCCAATGAGACTGCGTTTATCGGCGGAAGGCCATGCATTCTTTGCCATCAGGCACCTCCCTTCCCTGTCTTGACGACCTGCAGTACCGCCTCGGTCACGCCATGGTACGTGCCGCAACGGCACAGGTTGCCGCCGAGGCCCGCGCGCACATCTTCGAGAGTGGCGTTCGGGTGGTCGTGAACGAAGGCCGTGCAGGCCACGACGAAACCGGGCGTACAGAAGCCGCACTGCTGGGCATCATGCTCAACGAAGGCCGCCTGTATGGCACTCAATTGTTCAGGCGTACCGAGACTTTCGATGGTCTGAACGGCGTGGCCCTGCGCCTCGACTGCCAGCATGGAGCAGGAGTAGATCGGTTTGTTGTCGAGGAGGACGGTGCATGCGCCGCAGGTGCCACGATCACACACCTTCTTGCTGCCGGTGAGGTCGAGGTGATTGCGGAGCGTGTCCAAAAGGGTCACGCGAGGCTCGACGCTGACTTTCTCCACCTTGCCGTTGATGTTCAATTCAAGAGGAATGGGGCCCGGTCCGGCCAGGGCGGGCGCTTGGGCAGACGCGCGAGGCGGGGTAGCCGATTCTCCGATGAGGCCGCCCGCGACCGTTCCGGCGCCGACTGTCTTGAGGAAGCCGCGCCGGGAGAGGCCGGAGGGTTCCTCGGGTTTCTTGCGAAATGGCATGCGTGCAGTCCTCCAGCGTTGGTACGTTGGCCTGACAGAGCAATAGCGTTCCCGAAGGAAGACAGCAAATACCTTCGGTCTCAGGAAAAGCACATCTCGATGTTCGGTGCCTTGCAGCGGCTTACCGTTGAAAACACCTTAGCATCTGGGCTCTATTTCTGCAACCGGGCAGACTCGTGTTTGTTCTAGAGCCGTCAGGGATGAGGACGCCCCCAGTAGGGCGGGATTTGTTCCCGCCTTCTTGACGGGCTGGAGGTCGCTACTGCCTTGTTCAAGAACCAATAGGGTGAGGTCGCTTCCAAGTGAGGCATGCCCCGTGCGTCGGTATCCGCTGCGTTTCCCTCCAATGCACGGTTAAGGAGTGAAGAAGGCGGGAACAAATCCCGCCCTACGAAGAGCCCTAATGCCAAAGCTGGCGTAAGGTAGCGCAATGGGGTGAGGCACTCAGCAGACGCTCGTGACGCCCGACTCATGGCCTTCGCTTGTCGTATGGCAGGGCGTGGGCTATGCTATGCGTCCGGCGCTCGATTGGCGAGGACGCGCGGGTTCGTTACGGTGATTTGGCGCGGGAGGTTGCGGGGATGAATTCGATGGGGAGGCGGCAGTTCATGCAGGCCGGGGCGATCCTGACGGCAGCGTTGGGCGCGGAAGGAGCAATGGGGAGCATGGGTTCGGAGAAGGCGTTTCGACGGCATCAGCGCAAGCGGCGGGAAGAGCTGTGGGGGCTGCTGGGCGACTTGCCCGAGCGCCGGAAGCCACAGGCTACGCTCGTGAAGCGCGAACCGCGCGAGGGATATGTGCTCGAACACCTCGTTCTCGATCTCAATGGCATCCAGCCGGTGCCCGCATTAATGCTCATCCCCAACAACGTGAAAACGCGTGCGCCGGGCATGCTCTATATCCACTGGCATGGCGGCGACTACAACGTCGGTAAGATGGAATTGCTTCAAGGCACCCGAGCGATGGAGGCCTATGCGCCGGTATACGCCGAGAAAGGCATCGTGACCTTGGCGATCGACAGTTGGTGCTTCGGCGAGCGGGCGCCGTATCCCGAAGAAGGCAAGCGCGGCGAGGAAGATACGTTCAAGGAGATGCTGTGGAAGGGGCAGGTCCTGTACGGGATGATGCTGTTTGATGAGTGGCAGGCCTTGAACTACCTGTGCACGCGGCCGGAGGTGGATGACACGCGCATCGGCGCGTTCGGCATTTCGATGGGATCGACCAAGGCGTGGTGGCTTGCCGCACTCGACGAGCGTGTCTCGTGTTGCATCGACTTGTGTTGCCTGACGGATTACCAGTCGCTTATCGAGGACAAGGGGCTGCGGCGTCACGGCATCTATTACTACGTCCCGAGTTTGCTGAAGCACTTTGACACGAAGGACATCAACGAACTCATTGTGCCGAGGCCACGTTTGAGTCTGAATGGACGCGAAGATGGACTCACGCCGCCGCGCGGGGTGGAGAAGGTGCGGGATCATCTGTTGCCGCTGTATGAACGCTACGGCCAAAAGGAAGATTGCCGGATCGAGTTGTTTGATTGTCCGCACCAGGAATTACCGGAAATGCGCGCGATTGTGTTGGAATGGTTGGACCGGCATTTATGCAGAGCGTAGAGGTCTACGCAGAGTACTAACCATATCCGGGGCTGTAGCGCAGGCGTCCCGCCTGCAATTCCAGATGCAGTCACGCTGGGGCGTGACTGCGCCACACAGCTTCCTTCGGCATATATAAGGAATTTTGAGGGCGTTAGGTGCCGCGCTCGGCGAGCGCTGCACTACTTGGAAAGGGGGAACTTGTGGATTGTCGTGTTACGCGTCGAGGGTTTCTGGCTGGGGGCGCCGTGGCGGTTTCGGCGTTGTGGGGTTGCGCGCGGTTTGGGACTCCATCGTCGGCCAAGGTGAATTGGAGTCCGGAGCTGGAGACGTACCGCGATGAAAAGACCGGTGCGCTGGTGCGGCGTCTCACACAGGGTGATGCACGCGATGAGGTGATCTACCAGACGCATCCCATGTGGGTGCGGGGGATGGAGTATCTCGTCTTCCTCTCGGATCGTTCGGGAAACGGCATGCGTCCACACATCCTGGAGACGCGTACGGGCATCGTGAAGCCCCTCTCCCCCACCGCGCCCGGCACGCACGTAGTCGCACGGCACAGCGCCGCGATCTACGCGCTCGAAGAAGGTTGCATCAAAGCCTACGATGTGGTGGCCGCATTCACGTCGGGCGCGCCTGGCCGCTGGGTCGCGGACTGGCCGGCCGATGTGGGGCATGCCGGCATGCTGTCGCTCGATGCCACCGAACGCGTTTTGTACTCCGGCTTCTCTCGCGAGGCGGATAAGAAGTGGGGCGTCATGGCGCTGGATTTGCCGCGGGGTACGTGGGAGATCGTGACCGAAGTGGACTTTCTCGTTGGCCACGTGCAGGCCAATCCATTCGTGACGGGACTGGTATCGTTCTGCTGGGAAACCAGTGGCGATGCGCCGCAGCGCACGTGGCTCGTTGATGTGAAGGATGGCGTGGCGCGACCTTTCTACAAGGAGACCTATGAGGAATGGGTGACGCACGAAGTCTGGTGGGGACCCGACCACGCGCTGTTCACGATCTGGCCTTATGATGATGCGCACAGGAAGCAGCCTCACGGCGTGGGCCTTGTGGATCGGAACACGGGGGCGCACCGCATCCTCTCTCAGTATCCCGCGTGGCACACGGCGGGCAGCCCGGACATGCGCTGGGTGATGGGCGATGACTTCGATCGCAACCTCTGGCTCATCGACCCCAAGACCTGCGAGCGCCGCCTGCTTACGCAGGGCCACAACACAGCGCCCGCCAACACGCATCCGCACGCGTCGTTCACGCCGGATAGCAGAGGGATTGTCTTCACCTCGAGCAAATGGGGCAGCGCGGATATTTGCGTCGTGGAGATTCCGAAGTGGGAGTCGTTGCCCGCAGAGTAGACGCGGTTTGTAACCGCGTCTCTTGGGCTTCGTATATTCAAGACAAAGAAACGCGGCTGCGAGCCGCGTTTACTTTGGAGTACTCCTCCCAGCGCCACGCGAAGTGGGTGTGGCGCTCTGCCCTGAACAAGGACAATCATGAGGAGGCACTTGGTCCTTCTGGTTTCGGCAGTCGCCATTTTACGACGTGCACCTCGCGCAAGTCGTCGAACCGCACCATCGGGCATCCTCCGCCGCTGACGACCGTCGCATAGCGTGCCGGTTCAGCGGAGATGATTTCCGTGTTCGGAGGGAAGATCATCGACACTGAGTTTTCCGGGC